>NZ_JADPUN010000145.1 GCF_015690345.1 Plantactinospora alkalitolerans
GCACGAGCCGGTACGGGCTTTCCCGCCAGGCGACGGCGAGCAGCTCCCAGCCACCGCGGACGATGTCGGTCACCCGCCGACCTCCCCCCGTAGGTCCACGGGCCGGCGCCCCTGGTTGGCCCCACCGCCGGCGGCAATGTCCAGCCCTCCGGCGAACTGCTGCGCCTGTAGCGTGAACAGCTGCGCGTAGTGGCCGCCGGCCGCGACGAGCTCGTCGTGCGGACCGCGCTCGACGACCCGTCCGCCGTCCACCACCACGATGTGGTCGGCGCGCCGGACACTGGAGAACCGGTGCGAGATGAGCAGGGATGTCGCCCCCTGCGTCAGCTCGAGGAACCGGTCGAAGAACGTCACCTCGGCACGGACGTCGAGCGCGGCGGTGGGCTCATCCAGCACCAGGACCCGGGCGCCGGCCTCCACGGCGTACAGCGCCCGGGCGATGGCCATGCGTTGCCACTCGCCGCCGGACAGTTCGGTCCCGCCCGGGTAGGCCCGGGAGAGCGGCGTGTCCAGGCCATCCGGCAGGGCGAGCAGGGCCTGCGCGATCCCGGCGCGTTGGGCGGCGCGCAGCACCACCGCCCGGTCCGGCGGCACGTGGGAAGCGCCCAGGGCGATGTTCTCGGCGGCCGTCAACTCGTAACGCACGAAGTCCTGAAAGATCACCGCGAACTGGCGCCGCCACAGCACCGGATCGAACGCGGCGATGTCCAGGCCATCGGCGCGTACGCTTCCGTGGGTTGGCTCGTACAACCGGGTCAGCAGTTTGACCAGGGTGGTCTTCCCGGCCCCGTTGACACCCACCACGGCGGTGCATCGCCCGGCCGGCAGTTCCAGGTCGATCCCGTCGAGCACGGCGGAACGTGACCCTGGGTAGCGGAAGACGACCCGGTCGAACGTCAGCGCCGACCGTGGGGTGCCCGCCGGGATGGTGACCCGGGCGGGCCCGCACCGGTGTTCGGCCGCCGACTCGTCGAACCGGTCCCGCAGCCGCCGCAGGGCCGACAGGGAAAGCATCGCCATCTGAGTGCTGGTATCCGCCTCTGGGTAGTATCCGCCCAGCGAGATCGCCAGGATCACCGCCTGTATGCCGAGGGCCAGGGCGGTCAGGCTCACCTGGCCGGTCGCGGCGAGATAGCCGGCGAGGACGAGCGTGCCGCCCGCGAGCAGCAGGCCGATCGACGTCAGCAGAAGGTACGGGGTCAGATAGACCCGTCTGCGCGCCCGCGCGCGGCGCTCCTGGACCGCCAGAGACACCGTGGTGTAGCGGTCGGCCAGCCACTCCGACAGCCCGAACAGGCGGATCTCCTTTGCCGGGACGTCGATCGTGGTGAGGCGGTGCAGGTACTCCGCCTCGCGTTCGCTGCGAACCACCTCCTGCCACACCCGGTTGTACTTGCGCAGCCCGCCGCGCTGGCCGTAGCGGAACAGCATGGTTGTCATGGCGACCGCGAGCCCGGCGGGCCAGGCGACCATCGCGCCGATGATCACTACCAGAGCCAGCAGTTGCGAGTATCGGGCGAGCAATGCGAGCGTGCCCACGCAGGCCTGTCCGGGCGTGCCCCAGTCCCGGTCGAAGCTGCGAACGGCTTCGCTGAGCTCGTCGAGGGTGCGCTGGTCCTCCAGCGGCCCGATGCCAACCGGGCGCAGCAGGAGAGCCATCGCCTCGTCGCGCAGCACACCGTCCACCCGGCGTCGCAGCCACTGGCCCAGGCCGTTGCCGAGTTGGCCGAGGACCTGGATGAGCAGGAAGAGGCCGGCGGCGCAGAGAAACACCCGCATGAGGCGGTCCCACCCGGTGCTGCCGACGCCGCCGTCGACGGCCGCAGGGACGTGGCCGACGACCATACTCGTCAGGATCAGGAAGGCGACCGGCAGCAACCCGAGGACGATGTTCAGGATGGCGAGCAGCAGAACGAGGCCCGGTCCACCGGACGGCAGCAGACGCGCGATCCGCAGGCGGGGGCGCACTGCCTCGTCGACCCAGCGTCCCCAGGTGTCACGCAGGCTGGACGGCCGCGGACGTCGGGCCGCTCCGCTCGTATGCCAGCCTCCCTCGGAGCTCACTGAACGGCCTCTCCAGCGGCTTCCGCAACGTGGGCCTCACCGGCGCGGGCCTCACCGGCGTGGGCTCTGAGCAGCTCGTCGCCGCGTGACGCCAGCCGACCGATCGTTTCCAGCGGGTAGACCGTGGGGTCGTGGTCCCAGTGGATCGACAGCTGGTCGCCCAGGTTCCGTACCCGGACGTACAGGTCCGATCTCGCCTCCAGCAGGTCGTAATAGCCCTTGACCTGCTCTGTCGCTTCCCTGATCCCATCACCCGTATCGGTGCCGCCCGACCTCAGCGACGAGTAGTCGAACACGACACGGCTGTCGGCCCAGATCCTCGACACCATCGGCGTGGTCGCGGCCGTGGGCGTGAGCCAGCGCATTAGGCAGAGCCCCAGACCGTGGTTCGGTGCCGGCGTCTCGGCGGCCAGCGCGTCGAGATACGCCCCCACATCGAGCCCCTGATAGGCGGGAAGGAGCCGGAGGCCCGCGGTCGCGAACCACCCGACCGTCCGCCAGGCCCGCGGCGGGAGAATCGGCCTTCCGCCGGGTGCCGACACCAGGTTGCGGCCATGGTGCATGACCTGGATCCATACTCGGCCGCCGGCCCACTCGGTCAGCACGGCGCCGACGGCGCCGAGGCCGACCACCTCCGGCGCCACGGGGTCGCGGCCCTGCGCCGACGCGCCGGACGGAGACCGCGCCGTCGTGGTGCGCCACAGCCGGACGGCATTCGCCGGGCGGTCGTACGGCCCGGCGGGCAGCCGGACCGCCGTACGCCAGGGCAGCGCATCCCAGTAGCCCCACTCGTCGCGCAGATCGCGCGCCGCATAGTCGTGCAGCGCCTCGGCGCACTCGGCGAACCCGGCGGTGCGGGGCAGCTGGACCGGCTCCTGAGCCCGTAGCGCCGCGAGCGCGATGGCAAGATCATCAGCGACTATGCGCAGGGAGAAGTAGTCGAGCACGAGGTGGTGTGCGACGACGATCAGCCATGGCGCCGCGCCTGGTCTGGACGAGACAAACATGAACCGGACCAGCGGGCCCTGCCCGATGTTCAGGGACGCGGCCAGGTCGCGGCCGAGCCGCTCGACGTACGCGGCCCGGTCGGCGTCCGGGACGAGCGACACGTTCACCGCGAGGATCGGGGGCGGCGACTGCGGCGTCTCGATCTCCTGACGCCACTGGCCGTCGACGAAACGGAATCGGGCACGCAGTGAGTCATGGTGCGACCACAGGTGGGCGACGGCGGCCTCGGCCATCGCGCCGGTCACGTCACGGTTCAGCCGGTAGATCTGGTTGAGCGTCCAGCGACCGGGATGGACCATGCCGGTGTTCAGGGTCGCGAGGAACCAGGCTTGACTCGGCAGCAACGGAACGGTCGTCACGGCACCCCCATCACTTCGCGCTTCGGTCAGTCCTGCCAGATCAACGGCAGGGTGCCGGAGACGAGCCCGTCCCGCACCCGACCGACCCGGATCTTGCCGCTAGTGGTGAGCGGTATCGCCCCCGGGGCGAGCAGGCCCACCCCGGCGACCGCAAGCCCGGTGGCCGCGAAGACGACCTTGCGGACTTCGCCTGCGGTGCGCTCCAGACTCGCCGTGGTGCTCTCCGAGTCGTTGGCCACCTCGCCGACAAGCCACACCGCGTCGTCACCCATACCGGCGCGGGGAGCCTTGACCGCGACGGCCCGGCCGGGCCGCAGTCCCACGACGCCGGCACACGCGTGGCCGATGTCGTGGTTGTAGAAGTTCCTGCCGTTGACGACAAGGGTGTCGTCGACGCGTCCGAGGACGAAGACGTGTCCATGACGGATGAAGCCGAGGTCACCCGTACGAAGCAGACCGTCCTCCAACGGCGCGCGGTGATCAGGCCAGTAGTGGGAGAACACCTGCGGTCCGGAAATCCACAGCTCACCTGTCTTGCCCTCCGCCGCCGGTACGCCGTTGTCGCGTACGACCACCCGCGTCCCCGGCATCGGGACGCCGGACGAGATGACCGTCTCCACCCGTTCCGGGGCACCACCGCCACGGCGAATGCTCATTCGCAGTGGCGGCACCGAAGGCCCACATGTGCTGACGGTCAACGTCGCCTCCGCCATCCCGTACGACGGGCAGAAGCTCTCCGCGCGGAACCCTGCCCCGGCGAACGCGGCGACGAAACGGTCGGCGGTGTCGGAGTGGACGACCTCACCGGCGTTGCGAGCCACCCGCCAACTGCTCAGGTCGAGCGGGTCGGAGGCGTCGTGCCGGATCTTCCGTACGCAGTGTTCGTAAGCGAAGTTCGGCGCGCTGGACAGCGTGCCCCGACAATGCTGGATCGCCTCCAGCCAGGCACGGGGACGGGCGGTGAAGTCGCGCGGGTTCATCAGCACGGACGGATACCCCGAGTAGAGCGGCCGGAGCACGCCGGTCACCAGTCCCATGTCGTGAAAGAGCGGGACCCAGGTCACCGCCAGATCCTGCGGTCCCTCCGCGTAGGCGGTCCTCGCCTGGGCGCACTGGGCGGCAACCATCCCGTGGGTCGCGACCACACCCTTCGGTCTGCCCGTGGAGCCCGAGGTGTACTGCAACAGCAGCGCGTCGTCGGGCTCGGTCATGCCGTACGGACCGTCCTCGCGGTCCTCGGCGGCGTCCAGCAGGCAGTCCCAGGAGACCACCCGAACGGCGAGCTGAGTCGGCAGCGCCGCCTCGACCGTGCCAGTCAGGTCGTCGATGGTCACGAGAAGGCGAGGCGCGCAGTCCCGGACCATTGGCGCCAGGCGGTCGCGGAAGGCACGGGTACGGGAGCCGGCCGGCACCGGGGCGGGCACGGCGATCACACCCGCGTGGACACAACCCAGCAGCGCGCCGGCGAACCGTGGGTCGTTCGGCATGACCAGGACCACGCGGTCGCCCGGGTCCGCGCCGAGGGACCGCAATCCTCGCCCGACACGCTCAGCCATCCTCCACAACTCGAGGTACGAGACCGCCGCGACGATCTGCCCGTCACACCACGTCGAGAAGGCAGTGCGCCCCGGTGCCAGCGACGCCTGTCGCGCCAGGTGATCGAGCACCGTCGTCACCGTTGACATGTCGCTATCGCCTTCCCCCGTTGCGGGTCGACCCACTGCCCGATCGCCGCCTCTCAGCGCGACGGCCGATCGGAGGCGGCGGCGATCCGCTCGGCCAACTGCCCGAGGGAATCCGCCGAGAAGACCCAGTCCTCCTCGACCTCCACGCCCAGCTCACGCTCGAGGGCGATGATGAGCTCGACCGCGAGCAGCGAGTCACCGCCGGCGGCGAAGAAGCTCTGCCCCGCGTCAACGGGCTGCCCCACCACGCGCGAGGAGACCCGCAGAACCGTCGATGCCGTCTCCTCAACGTCCATTGCCCACCTCGCACCCGGCCACGCCGGACTTGCCGGCGCGTTGTCCGGCGAGCGCGGTGGACAGACCGGCGCTGGTGCGGCTGCCGCCCGACACGATCGCCTTCCTGGCGGCGACGCGGTTGATCTTGCCGGTGCTGGTACGTTCCAGAGTGCCGGGCTGCAGCACCGTCACACCACGCAGGCGGGCCCCCACGTCATCGGCGACCAAGGCTACCCACGCCGCCCACTCGGCTGGTTCGCCGTGTTCGGCCTCGACGAGGCAGGTCAGCCCCGACTCCTCGATAGCGATCACGTCCCGGGCCCCCGGGATGGACCGGACGCGGTGCTCGACGACCGCTTCCGCGGTGCCGCCCGTCCGCGTCATCCTGCCGATCACGTGTAGGTATCCTTCCTGGTTGACGTACCCGAGGTCACCGGTGCCGCGCGCCTGGTGGTCCACCGTCCCGCCCTCTCGCGCTGCCCCCCGCGGGATGACGGCGACCTCCCCGATCGAGCCCGCCCGGACCGGGGCACCGTCTCGTTGCACCACGACCTGGACCCCGGCGATCGGACGTCCCACCGACCCGGGGTACGCCAACCACTCCACGGACGAGATCTCCGAGATGACGCCCTCGGACGTTCCGTAGTACTCGTGCAGGATCGGCCCATGGACGTCGAGCGCCTTGCGTTTCACCCATGGCGGGCATGCCGACCCGCCGTGGAACAGGGTGGCCAGCCCGCTGCCGCGCCGCTGTGACGACACGTAGTCGGTCAGCAGGTCGACACTGAGGAAGGCGCTCGCTGCGGAGTGTCTCCGCACCAGGATGTCGAAGCCTCCGGCCGACCAGCCGTGCGCCACGACGACCCCGCTGCCCGCCTGCAGCGCGTAGAGCGCGGGTCCGAGTGTGCCCAGGTGGTACGTCGGGTTTCCCATGACATGCGGTCCGAAGCCGCGGCCGGCCGAGTAGCGATCGAAGACCGCGACGCCCTTGTATGGGTGGTGCGGCCGCGGCTGGTCCACGATCGTGGGTTCGCCGGTGGTTCCGGAGGTGGCGAAGATCAGATGGCCGGCCCGCGCGGCAGGGCGGGCCAGACTCCGCACCCGGCCGGTGACCAGGTCGTCGTACGCGCGGCCGTCACCGCTGGATCCGTCGCGGCCATCGTTGATGTGCAGCGTCGTATTCGCCTCGCGGCGCATCCGCACCGTCACATCCGGGTCGAGGTGACCGGCGTTCATCGGAAACAGACCGAAGCCGAACTTCAGGGCGGCGAGGGCGAGGGCGAAGAACTGCGGACCTGCACGGAGGTCGGTGGAGACCCGCAGTTCGTCCGGCGGACCCGCGCCCCGCAGGGCGTGCCCGATCCGGTCGGCGTGGTCGACCAACGCGGCATATGTGATGCGATCGCCGTCGTCCGTGGCCACCGCAATCCTGTCTGGCTCGACGGACGCCGAATGCCGCGCACTCCAAACATGGACTTTCCGCGCCACTTGAGGCCCCCGTTCATCGCTCCGTGGCTGCCGTCCTGTCGTGCCGCTGAAGATTACTACATCTAAGTATTGAACTAAACCGTGTCCTGTCGGGCGGGTCCGCCCCGGGCTTCGGGACCGGGTCAGCGCAGGGCCGGGTCAGTGCGACCGAGTGGCGACGAGAGCAGGTGAAGTTCCCGGCCCGGGCGCACGTCGGAGGTCCACGGCGTCCACCCGTCGGTGGCCGGAGCGACCTGGACATCGCCACCGTGGCGCTCGCGTTTGCCGACCGCCGCGGTCTCGCGGCGGCACGGGATCACCACCCGGTATGTCATGCTGCTGTCCATGTGAGGCCCAGGACAAGGAAGGAGAACCCGATGTCAGGCTCAATGCTGGACTTCGGCGCGCTGGTTGTCCGTCGCGGGGGATAGGACCTCGGAACTGGTGAGGAATGGCAAGTCGAAACGGTGGTGTGGAAGAGTTTTCAAATTCCTCGCTTGAGATTCCGGATCGCGCGGAATCGCCCTACCGGACCCGTGCGTGTGTGTCGAGAGTTTCAAAATGGATGCTAAACCGTCGGCTTTCGCCGGGACGAAGGCTGTGCGGGCGCCCGCTCAGTTGTCGAGCCGGGCGCGCACGGCGACGTCCGCCGCTGCGGACTGTCGCGCGCAGTCGGCGGAACCGAGCGACGGGCGAGGGCGTCCATCGCCGCCGGCGCGGATCAGTCAGTCGAGCGTTGCGGCGGCTCGCCGTACGAGTTCGGTGAAGACCGGGGGATCGTCAGAGTCGACCACCGGGAAACCCGCGCCGGGATCGCCCTCCCAGTGCAGGCTGATCCCCGGGTTGTGTACGTCGTACCCGTCGTGGACGAATAGGTGCGGGCTGCCCTGCACCGCGTCACCGTGTTCGTGGTAGTCGTGCGTCATCGCGCTGCGGGCGCGTCCGGTGTCGAGTGCCTCGGTCAACGCACCGAGATCGACGGTGGCACAGGCATCGGCGATGTCGAGGATCTCGTGCCGCAGGGAGATGCACCGGCTGTCGCGGAAGAAGGCGAGCCGGAGTGCGATATCGAGTTCTTCGGCGGCGGCCGGCGACTGTTCCTTGGCGGCATGTACCGCCTCGTTGGCCAGCAGTGTCGTGACCGGCCAGGTTGAGGCGTCCGCCTGCCAGGGCTTCCAGCCGAGGCCGGGTTCGAGGGCGCCGACCACGGACAACTCCGCTTCCAGGTATTTCTTCGGGATTGGGAACTGGTTGACGTCCTCCAGCAGGAAGCAGCGGTGGTCCAGGCAAACCCGGCCGTCGAGCCCGGCCTCGGCGCGGGCCCGGAGCAGCCGGTGGATCGTCGCCACCGTGGACCAGCCGCAGGCGATGTCGGTGTAGGTGACGATGGTGCCGGGCTTTGTCTCGGGACGGGCCATGTGCTTCTCCTCCTCGCCTCGTCGCTGCGGCTGTGGTGCCGACGCGGGCGGCACCACAGCCGCAGTGGATCTCCTGACAGGTCTCAGACGGTCAGCGCGACCTTGAGCCAGCCGGGGTCGCGGTCCTGGAACTGGCGGTAGGCGCCGAGTACGTCGGTGAGCGGTTCGTGCCGGGTGAGTAGTTGCGCCGGGTCGACGGTGTCGTTGCTGACCAGCCGGAGCAGTTCCGGGATGTAGCGGCGGTGGTGGCAGTTGCCGCTCTTGACGGTCAGGTTCTTCATCATCGCCTCGCCGAACGGAAACGACGTGACGGTCTGCGGGTATACGCCGACCACGCCGAGGGTGCCGGCCTTGGCTACCGCCTGCACGGCCCAGCGGGCGGCCTTCGTGGGCGCGGCCACCATGTGCTCGGCCGCGGACCGGCCGCCCCGGTTGTTGCGTCGCGCCACCACGTTGGCCTGCACCTGGGCACGTAACTGCTCGATCTCGGAAGGGAGGGGTTCGTCGATACGGCGGTCACCCCATGCCTGCACCACCCGGTTCCAGTACGTGCCGTACGCCCGACGGGTGCCGGGCGACACCGCGGCGGCGACGACCGGCACGTACTCGGCGAAAGTCGGGGCCGGCGGACGGGCCGGCCGTACCTCCAGCAGATCGGCGGGGGAGATGCCCATCCGCTCAAGCAACAGCCGAGCGGCCTCCAACTCGGGCCGGCCGGCGACGCTCTGACTCACGCCCCCTCACCCCCGGCCACGGCTTCGTGCACGCCGGCCAGCAGCCGGTCGAGCGTCGCAAGGGGATACGCCACCAGCACACCGGTGGCGCGGTCGACGGCAAGCAGAACACGATCCCCGGCCGCGAGCCGGCACCACCGACGCACCGCCAACGGCAGAAGCAGGTAACCGCGGGTCGTCGATGCGGTGCACGCCATCGGGGGCCGCACGGACCACGATGATCCCAGCCCGCTCGCGTACGTCCAGGCGGGTTCCCGGCGCCCAACCAAACGCCCGGACGATACTGCGATCAGCGACCCGGCCGCTCTTGTCCACCGCGCTCAACGCGTAGACGGTGTCGCTCACTCGGGCGAGATGGGAATCCGAGGCTGGCACGGGAAGCGGCCGTCGCGCCCGACCCAGCGGCCCTGGATCGGCAGCGGCGCCTCGGGGAATCGCCCTGGGAACTACCGGCGGCACGGAGGCGGTCATCGAGACCACCCCCGCCCCTGCAGGGGGATTACCCATAGTGACGAAAGGCAGTAAATGAGGTGTTCAAGGGGACTTGAACACCTGTACGGATACTGCGCACTGATGCGGAAAATCTGTGTCCGAGGATCGACACAGACCGATGCCCAACACGGGCCGTACCTTTTTGGCGCCATCTCGCTCGGCTGATAGCCACTCTACCTGGAGCGGATGGGGCCCCGGCTGGCAACCGGGGCCCTCGCTCTGGTGCCGAAGCCCCTTCCTGGCACGCCTGTCGGTTGGCAGCCCTTCTGGCTTCAGTTACGTCGTTGGAGCCCTTGTCAACGTCGCCCTCAATCCTGTCTTCCCCAGTGCCCACCGAGCGATGATCCGGCCGTCGTCACCCCCGGTCGACGCCTCGATACGGCGACGGCGGCGTAATCAACGAGTACGAGGCAGCAGCGTGACCTCATCAACGAACACCGAGGTCAAAGCCCCCGCATCAAGTATTGGCACGGTACAGGGGGGATCCCACGGTGGTTGCTGGCTGGAATGCGGAAGCGCGAGCACACCAACCAGCGCCACAACACACCCACACCAATTGATGAGGTCGGCTCCCTGACCGAGGATCATGGCCTGGTACGTCTACGGGCAACCACCGCCGCCCCTCGGCCAGCACTTTGGCTACTGGGCAGACCCACGCGTCCGGCAGGTGGTCGACCGGTACGCCGGCCAACCCCCGCCCGTCTAGCGACATCAGCGCCGAGAGGATTGGCCGTACCCGGTTCAAATAGGGCACGCCGAAGGTTGGGCTCCGGCCGTTCGGCTAGATCCGCGAAGATCCGAGCGGGACCACCCGTCAGGACACCATCTGGGGCATTTCCACATATCAGCCCACTTGCGTGGCCTTCATCATTAGGCTGGCTTCACGGTGTGCGGGCCGGGAACTGCGGGGGTGTTCCATGATCATGGACGGTGTCGTCGTGAGGCTCCTACGCCCGGACGACATGCTGGTCCTCAACCTTGAATTCGACAATATCCTGAAATCCGTTGACGCCATGGACGTGCCGGTACTAATCGCGGCCGACTCCAGAAGCCCGGCGTTCATCCATTTCGTCTTCCAACCACAGTCATGTCTGGAACAGGTCGAAGTGGAGGGGGACTCACCGCTCGGATCGAGCTATGCGGGCATCCGGTTCGGCGGTTCCGTGGGACTGCTATACGAGTTTCAGCGCGGTCAGGCCGTCCCGTACACGCTCGCGGGCCTACTGGGCTGCCTCACCCGGGCGACCCTGCCGTCCAGCAGCGGGCTGGAATGCGTCTGGGACCTCCGCCTGTGCCCGGTGGCGCCGGACATCCACTGGGAACATACGGCCGCATTGGAGACGAGCTCCGTCGGTGTGACGCCGCTGTGGCAGACCCGGCTCACAGGGGACGCTGGGCCGGCGGGTGTCGTCTCGGGTAGTCGACTGCCGATGCGCGCCCAGACGGACGCCCGGCCACTGCGGTTCCGCGCCAGCTCCCTGTCTCCGGATCGGCGGCGGGATATCGAGGCCGCGACCGCCGAACGCCCACTGCTGGCGCGGGAAGTCACGCTCAGCGCCTTGGGCGCGACCGTCGACCTGTGCGGCGACTGGAACGACCTGACGCATGTGACGCTCAAGGCGTACCGGCACCGGGCGGTGATCGGTCGCGACCAGTCGGTCGCCACGGTGGCCCGCGGCTACCTGTTTCCATTCGGCTTTTCCGTGCAGCTCGATACTCGTACCGAACGCGTGTCGACGCCCTATGGGGCACAACTGCGCCAGGAGAGCTTGTTCACCGTGCTGGAGACGGAGGTGGACCTCACCCGGGCGGTCGGAGTGCCGTGGTCGGGCAGGGCATTTCCCTTCCGTCGGCTCGTGCTCCATGCTCCCTTGACCCAGCGGGTGGTGGTGACAGAGGATCTCGCCGCCGGCATCCCGTGGATCGACAGCACGGCCGGCGTCCGTGTGCTCTTCACCATCTGCGCCGAGGACCATGCCGGCGGGTCGGTCATGTTCAGCGCGCCGGGGGCGTTCGTGTCCCTTGCGTATGCCTACGGCGACCTGGGGGCGGCGGTCGGCGGGTACGACGCGGCGTGCGGGGAGGCGGCTGTACCGGCCACTGGCCGGATCGCATTGGTCGCCGACGCGCCGGAGAGCAGCGTGTTCGACGTTGTGGCCCTGTGCGTGGGTGCGCTGCGGGTCGAGGCGCCTCATGACACCCTGCGCGACGCCGGGCAGCTCGCCGCGGTTCCGTCTCTGGGCCGGGTCAGCGCGCGGGTTCCCGCGATCGAGGCGTTCCAGGGACTGACCCCGTCCGACGCGGCTGCGCCCGAGCCGGCCCTGTTGGAGCTGGACGGGACGTACCTGATGAACGGGGTCGAGCAGACCGATGTTTACGCGCGGCTGATCAAGCAGGTGGCGTTCACACCGCCGGTGAGTGGCGTCGGCGGGGTGGCCTCGCTTCCAATGCCCGTCGCCGGTCTGGCCCGATCGGTGGGCGTGGTAGGCGGGGACCTCGACGCCTTCCGTTCGGCCGGGTTCGACCCGGCTGCGTTTTTTCGACCTGCGGCGCATCTCGGTGCCCTACCGCTGCCCCAGCTCTTTGGGTTCCTGTCGCTGACCGAGCTGTTGTCGACGAGCATTGGCGCGGCGCCCCGCCTGACGACCGGGAAGCTGCCAGACGGCGGGATGATCGCCACGATGACCTGGCACACGCCACTGCGGGCTGGCGTGCATCATCAGTTCCTGCGCGTGCTGCCAGAGACGATGCTCGATTTGAGCTGCACGACTGCCATCGACGGCCGTAGCGTGCGCTCTGAGACCTGCGGCGAACTGCGCTCGTTCGCGCTGGAGTTCGCCGGCGGAGCCCTTGTCGTTGACATCGCCAGGTTCGCCTTCACCGCGCACGGTGCGGGCCCTCCGTTGCTGGACGTCGCCGTCACGAACGTCGGCTTCGGAGGAGGCCTGGCCTTCCTGGACGCGTTGCGCCGGCTGCTCCCCACCCCACCGAGCGGCCCCCGGGTCGTGGTGACGGCGACGGGGATCGAGGTCAGCCACACGCTCGCGGTGCCCAGCGTACCGATGGGAATGTTCCTGCTGCAGAACCTCGCGGTATCGGCCTCGGTCCTGCTGCCCCTAGACGGCCGGCCGGTGCGGACCCGGTTCGCGATCTCGTCCCGGGCGAACCCGTTCCTGGTCACGGTGTCGGCGTTCGGTGGCGGTGGCTTCGTAACGCTGTGCGGCGACCCGGCGGGGGTGGAGGTCGAGGCCCAGCTCGAGTTTGGTGCGGCAGCATCGCTCGACCTGGGTGTCGCCAGCGCCTCGGTCTCAATCACTGCCGGGATCTACATGCGCTGGGACGGCCAGCAGGTGGTACTCGCCGGGTTCTTCCGTGCGGTGGGTGAGCTCGACGTCCTCGGGTTGGTCCACGTCTCGGTGGAGATCTACCTGCAGCTCTGCATCGAGGGCAGCGACGTGGTCGGCGCAGCCCGGATCACCGTGCGGGCCCGGGTGTTGTTCTTCTCAGAGTCGTTCACCTTCTCCGTGGAGCGCAGGTTCAGCGGCGGCGCCGACCCGACGTTCGACGTGATGTTCCCGTCACAAGATCCATGGCGGCTCCGTTGTGCCGCCTACGCCCCCCTGGTCCGTTCGTGACCATCCAGCGCGTGGTATGGACGCTGCTGCCCGATCCGGCGGCGGCTCCGACAGCGGACGGCGGTGCGCCGTTGACCTTGCTGGCCAGTCCGCGGCTTGGTGACGACCACGCCGGGTCCGAACGGCGACTCGGCGACTATCCCGACGTGGCACGGTTGCCCGAGGTGCTGCGCGGCATCACCGTGACGCTGGCCGGTTCGGCCGGAGTGGTGACGCTGCCGGCAACGTTCGTCGATGCTGCACCCGATGCCACGGCATGGGCTGCCCTGTTCCCGCACGAGCTGCCGGTGGTGCCGTTCCGGATTCCCGCGGTCCTGGCGGGTCGGGCGGTCGGAGATGCCCGGGAGGGTCCGCCGGACATCCAGTCCTATCCGGCGCGACTGGTCCACGACACGCTGATCAGTCGGTACGGTTCGTTGTTACGGGGCGAGGGGCCGGCGGCTGGACGATCCGGCCCGGGTGGAACCCGCATCGCCGGCCTGGACTGGGCGTGGGTCGATGAACTGCTCGGGGCGGTCGGGTACGACGCGCCCGATGGCATTCCAACGACCATACGGCGGGACCAGCGTGAAATCGGGTCAGCCGACGCCTTCCGCCGGCTGACCGAGTTCCACGGCAACGGTTCGCTGGCGGCGGCCCGGCGCGTTCCCGGCACCGGCGGACTACGTGCCGAGCACGCGAACCCGGTTCTCGACCGGGAGTTCCACGCCGCGTTCGCAGCCCTGTCCGATCATCCGGAACTACTGGCTCGGGTGGGGCTACTGCGCCGGCTGCGGGTGACGTTGCCCGCCGGCCTGGCCGGCGCGGTGCGGATCCGGGCGGTACCCGAGCATGACTCCGGCATCTCCGACTACCGACCGTGGACCCGGTGTGTCATTGAGGACGGTCACCTCCGTGCGGCGATGGCGGACGGGTCGGCCGATCCCGGCTATCTACCACTGGCTGACGAAGAAAGGTTCTCCGTGCTGGCCCTGGACACCGACGCCGCCGGGCTGGCACTGCGTTCGTACGCGGCCGGGTTGGCCGGTGCGGTGCGGGACGCCCCGCCACCGACACCCGAACTGCCGGTGGCGCGGTCGGACGGTCTCTGGGTCGCGGAAGCGGAGCGCGAGGTTCGGTTCCAGGAGGCACTGCGGCACGCCGCCGAACGGCTCGACGTCGATCTGGCCGGCGGTGGCGACGGCGACAAGGTGGTCCTAACCGCCGACGACGTACAGCAGGGATACCGGGTGGACGTCCGCGACGAGGAAACAGGCCGCTGGTATTCACTGTGTCGCCGCGTCGGCCGCTACCGGGTAGTCGGGGTCTCCGACGAACTGCCCCTCGACGACGAGGGTACGGTCTGCGATGCCCTCGGCGAGGGCGACGACGGCGTTTCCCGCCTGCACCAGTCGTTGTTTCGGTGGAACGACTGGAGCCTTGTGGTGCCGCCGCCGGGTGGCACGCTCGACCTGGCCGGTCACCCCGGCCACCCGCCACCGCCCGCCACCAATCTGCCGTTCTCGTTGACCGTCGATGTCGCACGAGGTAGCTTGCCCGCGCTGCGATACGGCCGGAGCTACTCCTTCCGCGCCCGCGTGGTGGATGTCGCCGGGCGCAGCGTCCCGTTTGTGCCCGAGACCACGGCGAGCACCTCGGCCACCCGACCACACTGGTACCGCCGCCACGAACCGGTCCCCAGCCCCGTCCTGGTGCTTCGCCGCCCGGTCACCGAGGGTGAATCCGTGGCCGTCCTCGTGGTCCGGACCGACAACCGGGATGGTGCACCCGCACAACCCACACGGACGTGCGAACGACACGTCCTCGCGCCCAAGGCGGCGATCGCCACCCTGGAACGTCACGGCGTGCTGGACGTACCGGGCGAGCATCGCCCCGATCCCGAGGCATACACCCTTCTGTTCGACCGGGACCGGTGCGTCGTCACGGGCAGCCGGGCCCCCGACGGGCACGACACCCCGTACATCGACGCCGACACGACCGCGTTGCCCTGGCTGCCGGACCCGCTGGCCCGGGGGATCGCGCTGCGGGAGCTTCCCGACCTCGCCGACGTCCGGCTGCCCTGGCCGTCCGGGAGCGCGTGGTACGACCGCACACCCGTCCGGCTCGTGCTGGTACCCGCGCCCATCGACGCTCCACAGGTGAGTGTCGAGACAGAGCCCGGCATGGTGCGGATAGCGCTGGCGCCGGGCACGACGCTGCTCACCCGGCTCAGCTCGCACCTGGATCCGGGTGACGAGGAAATCCTCGCGCCGTGGAGATGGTTCGCCGATAACCCGGAGCACGCCGGTGAGGACCTGAGCGTCGTACGTGATGCCGTGCTTGCCGGCGCGGTCGAGCAGCTCACGCCGGCACTGGACGTACGGCTGGTGCACGCGGTGCGCTGCCCAGTGGAACCGCCAGCGTTCGGTCGGGTCCGGGTCGAACGACAGCCCGGCGAGACGGCCTTCGATCTGGTGGACGACTCCATCACCGTGCACCAGGCAACGACCCGCTCGGTCCATGTGGACGCGGTGTGGACCGAGACGGTGGACAACCCCGACCAAGGGCCACCCGTGCGGGTCGAACGCCGGCTGCGACTCGAGCCGGCCGCCGCCGACCGTTGCGGCGTCTGGGACGAGGAAACCCGCACCCGCCCTAGCAGACTGCTGCTCCGGGGAAACTCCGGCGATACCCGTTATCGCGAGGTCACCTTCACCCCGGTCGCCACCTCGCGGTTCGCCGCCTACTTCACCAGACGGCGGAGAATCCGGCTGTCAGGCGACGCCGATGTGGACATCACGGCCGACGGTTTCGTCCCCGGCACGGTCACCGTCCGGGTCGTGGGGAAGGACGGCCGGGCCGATGCAAGGGCGGTCAGCGCCGACCGCGACGTGCACGTCAACTATGCGGCGGGCCGGGTCCGCCGCCGCACGGACGGCTCGCTGCCCGAAGGCGCCGAGGTAGAGGTCTCCTTCGTCGACCAACCGATCTGGCGGGCCGGCCAGCCGGTGACCCGCTCCGTCCCGGCCACCGTCCGCCCCGCCGCGCCGGTGATCCACTCGATTGTTCCGGCGTACGCGTGGAGCCGGGAGAACCAAGGTAACGTCGTGGTCAGCCGGTGTGAGGGTGGGTTACTACGGGTGTTCCTCGAGCGGCCCTGGTGTGACTCAGGGGACGGTGAACTCCTGGCGGTACTGCTCGCCGCTCATGACATTCCCCTGGCAGAGCCCGTCAGCCCAGGCGACCAATCAGGCCACGGAATGTTGTATAACGCCACGGAGATAAATCGCGACCCGACGATCTTAAGTGGGCCTCGTTCAAACCTCACTCCGGCCTCCTTCCCGCGCGCGACCACCGAGATGGTCGTCCGGGTATCCCGGTGGTCCGCGCGGGCATTCGGCCATCAGGTCGAGTTCGACGCCCGGCGCGGTCTGTGGTTCGCCGACGTGGCGATCGCCCATCCGGGGTACGGCCAGTTCGTGCGTCTCAGTCTGGCTCGACTGCAGCCGGGAGCCGTGTCGGCGTCTCAGCCCGGTGAGGAGGATCCGCATCTGTCACCGGTCATCGACGCCGGGTTCCACCAGGTACCGCCCGACCGAACCACGGTGGTGACCATCGAGGGCCGCCGAGCGACCGTGACGGTCACCGGTCCGTCGGCCATCGTCGCGTCGGGCCTGGCCGACATCCCCCATGCGCCGACGAATCCCACGCGGATCACCGCGACCCTTGAGGTCGACGCCCCGGCCAGCGGGGACAGCGCCGTCTGGGAGGGACTCGACACGTTGGCCGAGGTGATCCTGGCGCGGCAGCCGACCGACTACCAATCATCAAGTTCTTCGGTGACCTGGATCGGCACCGTCGACCTGCCTACCGAACCCGGTGACGTGCCGATGCGGCTACTCATCCGGGAGTACCAGGAGCTACCAGACGATCCACCCGACATTGTCCTGAGCCGAGTCCACCACCTCGACGTACTCGACCTCTGAAGGAGGTGCTGCCCCATGGTGTTTCGTGTCTTCCCGACCACGCCCCACCCGCCGTTGCCCCTCGGCGCTCACTGCAAGAGCGGCGCCTTCGACCTTCCCGAGCTTGCCGGCGGGAACCCGCCGACAATGTACATCCGGGTCAAGAGGCTACGCGAAGGGCCGACGTCCGGACCACCCACGTTCCTGCTCCAGGCCGGTGCGGGACCGACGGTCGAGGTGACACGGCATCCAAACGTCAGCCACATCCGAGCCGATACCTCCCCGGACAGTCCCGATGTCGCCACCGCCCGCTTCGCACAGGAGCCGAACGACGTCTACCTGCTCAAGGTTTTCGTCGAGGTGCCGGGGCAGTCCTGGCGGCTGCGCGTGGTCAACAACGACGCAGAGGACCGGGAGTTCATCTGGGTGGTGGCCGACCAGGAGCCGGAGTCCCGACAGCCGTGGCTGGACACTCCCCACTCTGTGCGGTTGTCGGCGACCTGCGGCACGACCGTCCGGACAATCGTGACGGTGCGTAACCGGGGCACGGGGCCGCTTGCTCTGACAGTGGGTGGAACCGGGACCGAATCGCACTTCACGGCTACCCCGCTGGTCCCGACGGTAGTGCCGGGCGACGACGGTGAGGTGATGATCCAGTTTGTCGCGCCAAACACCCCCGGTGAGATCCAGGACGAGTATGTAGTGGTGAGCAGCGACGCTGGGGCGACCGATGCGGCCGGGCACAACAATCATGTCGCCCTGTGTGCGACGATCGTCCGGCCCGACTCGGACCACGACAAGCCCCCCGACGACGAGGAACTGTCAACCCTCCCGTGCGACGTACCGGGATGCGGGTGTCAGAACTTCGAGAGTGCGTCAGCGAGGTGTAGAAACTGCGGGCACGACATCACCTCGCACGGCGCGATCTGACCGGAGCGTCTTGGCGGCTCGGCGGCCCATCTCCGCCGCCGCTGTCAACACGACCCCGCCGGCGGCGTCACCCAACGGCTGGCGGAGGTCAGAGGAACGGGGCTACACCGGCAGCCAACCTGCTCTACCGCTACATCAGGTAAGGCCGAGTTGAAGCCGACCGCCCAGCCCCATCGCCCAGACGCCTGACCCGGTACCTCTGACCCCAGCCGACCAGCTCAAGGACTCTCAACGGCGACCTTGTCAACGCCATCGGGCCTGGCTCAATGAGGTCACCACGGACGCGGACCCGGACGACGGCGGCCGACACAGCCTTCTGATCAGGAAGAACACCGCCACCGGTGAGCTGGCCTTCTATCGCTGCTGGCCAGGCCGGTTGGATAGGCCGCGCAGCACGTCCGCAGAGTTGGCGATCATGGATGGTCCCTGGCGGTCGGACGTCGACGTCGATGACGTGGTCGTAGAGCGTGCAGCACAGGAGCCGACGCCGAGGCCGGGTACGGCTGAGCGACTCGGATCTGGTGAGGGCTCCGGCCGGATCCGGGCATCGCCGAACGGCGCGCAGCGGTGCTGCTCCCTCATGGATGACATGGCCCCCGGTTTCATGCACAGCGATTTGGTCATCCGGATGTGTACACCTAGGTTAGGTCGCCAAAAGTGGGGGGCGCAGGCCGTACAGTCCGGGCATGGCCGACACACCGAGTCTTGAATCGTTCGGACTCGGAGCGATCACGCAGCTCGGGCATGCCGCGCGAGGTGGCCGGCCACTGTTGGTCGTCCTCGGTGAGTACAGCAACTTCCCGGCCTTCGACACTATTCACCCACCGGAGTACTACGAACGCCTCAGCTTCGGCGACCCGCTCCCGCCGTTCACAACGGACAACCCGGTAAATCCGGCCAGCTTGCGCGAGTACTTTCGTGAGAACAGCTACGGTAGGTTTTGGTTCGATCGGGCCGCAGTGGTCGGCCCGATACTGCTCGGCGAGTACGCGAACGATCCCGGTCCGGAGGCGCGTAGCGCCGGAATCCTGAAGCGTGTCGCCGAGGTGGCGCCGGAGAGCTTCACCGCGTGCGATCAGGATCGGGACGGCACCATAGCGTTCCACGAGTTGTGCGTGGTCCTGGTGGAAAACATCACCGGAGCACTGCCCGCCAACCGAGACAACACTCCGTTCACGTTCACGTACCAGTCTCCGCAGGGGCCTGCGGAGCTCACCGTCCGCGTGCATGTCGCCGGCGCCGGCCCGCTCACCCCGTTCTTCCAGATCGCCCACGAGTTGTCCCATTCGCTCGGCACCATCGACCTCTACAACACGGGCCAAGGCAACAACCTGCTGACCCTGATGGGGGCCTACCCGTTCTTCGCCAACGACCAGGGAACGGTGCACCTGGACATCTGGCACAAGCTGGCACTCGGGTGGGCGGAACCGCAACGGTGTCCCCTCGCCCCGGGTGGCACCGCGGTAGTCCGGGAGGGGGCGAACGGCGCCGTACTGCTGTGGCACGATACGCGGCTGGCTGACGAGTACTTCCTCGTCGAACAGCGGCGGGGGGCCGCCGGTGGCCCACCGTACGACGCTGCCTTCCCGGACGACGGGGTCCTGATCTGGCGGGTGCGTCAGGGGCTGGGGGCTAGCGTCGCCCACCTGGGCGCACCTGACCTGGCCCTCGGTGGTTCGCAGGTCTGGCAAGCGGGACAGACGACACCGGAACTCACCTGGAGCAACGGCGGACCCAGCGGCTTTTCGATCTCCCTGGCAGACGATGCGGACGGCGGGCTCCGGATCACCTGGAATGCAATCGAGAAGACTCGACACCTCAAGCTGCTGTACGGAGGCAACGGCACGACCCCCGTCGACAGCGGGTTGCCGCTGATCGGGGTCTTCTACGGCGTGACGAGGGACGGCAATCTGGAGTGGAATCGCTACAACGGCCACGGCAAGCCGCTCGACGGCGCGCCGAGTACGCAGGCGTGGGACGTCCATACAGGCAACCTGATCGGCCGCGGTTGGACTCATATGAGGCAGGTCATCGGCTGCGGCGATGGCGTGATCATAGCGATCCATCCTAACGGCGACCTGCACTGGTACTCCTACAGCGGCAACGGCGAAAGTGACGTCACCGGAGCACTCGGCTGGGATCCGAACTCGGGAAACGTCATCGGCAATGGTTGGCAGAACTTCCGGCACGTCTTCGTCGCTCCGAGAGCAGGGCGCACGATGAGCCGCCTCCAGATCTTCGCGGTAGCTCAGGACGGTGACCTGCTCTGGTACTCCTACAGCGGCAACGGGGAGCACGATCCCTCCGGTAGCCTCGGCTGGCATCCGCACTCGGGCCACCGAGTGGGCAACGGTTGGCAGGGCTTCCGACACATCCACGGCTCAGGCAACGTGTTCTTCGCCGTTCATGAGAGCGGGAACCTGCTCTGGTACTCCTACAGCGGGCAGGGCGAAGAGGACCCCTCCGGAGTTCTTGGCTGGCACCCTAACTCAGGAAATCCAGTCGGCCGGGGATGGCAAGGGATGCAGCATGTGTTCGGCGGAGTCACAGACGTCGGCGGATTCGGCCACGTCATCTTCGGGGTCGACGCGATAGGAAATCTACGCTGGTATCGCTACTCGGGACACGGGGAATCGGATGTCACTGGCGGCCAGGGTTGGCATCCAAGTTCTGGCACGATCATCGGAGCCAACTGGTGACGCGGCCAGTGCAGTCGATGGTGGCGATGCCGACATTCGGCTCTGATGCCCCTATGTCGCGTCAAGTGGTTCGTGCGTCGGATCTACTGAGGTGATCTCAGCCTCGATCCACCGACGCGGTTCGTCATGAGCTCGGTTTGAATAGTTTCGGTATTGGGCGGTTTCGGAGCACGGCGAAGTCGCCGATTACGTGATCGGCTTGCTCAGGGCATGGTCGTTTCGGGGGTGGGTCGAGGGGTTCGTGGCCTGCGGTCGGCCGCCTGGTTGCGGTCGGTGTGCCGTGGTCAGCCGGGTACGGGGTGGACGGCGGTGAACAGGTTGTCGAACGCTGCCTGCCAGGGCCAGTGCTCGGGTAGGTGCAGGTGGACGGCGCGGGCCCGGTGCGCGAGGCGGGCGGCGACGCTGATGATCCGGGTCCGGATGGTGGCGGGCCGGGCAGCCGTCCAGGTTCCGGCGGCGAGGTGACCGGCGGCGCGGGTGAGGTTGTGGGCGATGCCGGCGCAGGTCAGCCAGGCGTCGTTGGCGGAGAACCGGCCGGACGGCAGGTGCGCGAGTGGTCCGGCGATCAGATCCGCGTTGACCTGCTCGATGATCGCGTGCTGGCGGTGCTGGGCTTCGGCTTGGACGAGGGTGAACGGGCTGTCGGTGAGCACGGCGTGATACCGGTAGGCCGGCAGGAGTTCTTGCTGGCCGCAGGCTTGGTGCGGGTCGTCGCTGCGGATGCGTCGCACGATCAGCCGGGTGGTGACGGCGTGCCGGGTGCCGGCGAACGCGGTGTAGGTGGTCTCGACGATCTGCGCATCGGAGATCCACCGCTGCTCGTTCTCGTCCCAGATGGCCCGCGGATATCGGATGTCGATCCACTGCTCGTCGCTGATGCTGTCGCAGGCGGCGCGGATCTTGGCGTCGATGCGGGCGGTGACCGAGAACCGCACCTTGTGGCGTCGGCAGGTGCTGATGACGGTCTTGGCGTAGAACGCGGAGTCGGCCCGAACCACGATCTCGCCGGTCGCGCCGCAGGATCGGGCGGTGGTGATCGTCTCCGCGATCATCCTCGCAGCGCCGCGAGCGGAACCGGCGTTGCCGGCGCGCAGCCGGGTCGCCGCGACGACCGGCGCGGACAGCGGCGTCGACAGTGTTGCGACCAGCGGGTTGTAGCCGCGTAACCAGACGTTGTAGCCGCCGACCTTGGCATGACCGAACCCGATGCCCTGCTTCTGCTTACCGTAGACCCGGCGCAGCATCGAGTCGATGTCCACAAAGGTCAGCACATCCGCGCCGGCCAGCAGCGGCGCCCGCCGGGCCAGCAGCGGCGCCCGCCGGGCCAGGCCGATCAGAGTGTCTCGGGCAGCGGCCTGCAGCTGCCGGACATGCCCGTGGCTGAACGTGCGCAGGAACGAGCCGAGCGTCGACGGCGCGTACACGCTGGTGAACAGCGAACGCATACCGCCGTGCCGGGCCACGTCGAGGTCGTCGATGCTGTCCGCGCCCGCGAGCATCCCGGCCACGATCGTGGCGACCTTGCCGGCCGGGTTCGCGCCTTTGTCGGTCGGCAGGCTCACCCGGTCGGCGACCGCGTCGTGCAGCCCGGCCTGCTCGGCAAGGCGCATCACCGGAACGAGGCCGGCACACGACACCAGATTCGGATCATCGAACGTCACGGCCGTCACCGGCGCGTCATGGCGTAATCTCACCTGCGAGGTGCCCTCTCGAACGACGGAATAGAAGCGTGAGAACTCCTATCCTTCCAGTTCAGAGGGCACTTTCTATCTCCGGGGCTCCATCAGCTCGAACCTCATCGGTGGATCGAGGCTCAGCAACCTTTGCGGTAGGTATTTGTATTCGAAATGGGTCAGATGCAGGGCGGCGGCAACGAGGTCGCCGGTCCGGCGTGGGCTGACAGTGGTGTGGCGCACCGCCTTCCAGCGTCCGAGAAGGATCGCCAAGCCGCGTTCGCCTTGCCAACGCAGGCCGCGTAGCAGCCGGTTGTAGGCGCGGCTGTCGGGCGCGAGCCGACTGCCGTCTGCGGGCTGCTTGACCGGGCTCTTGATGCCGTGGCCCGCGCTTTCGTAACCGGAGTCGGCCAGGGTGGGTAGGTCGGGGTCGGCGGCGGACCAGTTCAGCGCGGCGGTGACGCCCGGCTCGCGGGCGCAGATGGTGTAGTGCAGGTGCCCGGGCACCGCCGGTGATGTCCAGATCGGTAGCCCATCTGGGCGCATGACGGCTTGAATGTTCGCGCCGACGTCGCGGTGCTTGCCGGAATACCAGGCGTCGATGACCTCGCCTTTGACGCTGAGCGTGGTCTCGGTGATTTGGTCGCAGTCGAACAGTTTCCCGTCCAGGATGACGTGGGACCAGCCGTCGTTGGCCACTCGTCGCAGGGCGGCGTGCAGATCCTGTGCCTGGGCCGCGAGGACGGCGATGCCCTCGTCGCGGTAGCGGTACGCGGTGGCCCGGGAGATGCCGAACCCTGCGTGGAGCAAGGCCAGGTCCTCGGCCTTGCGGAACCAGACCAGCACCATCAACGCCTGGTGGAAGCAGGTCAACGCCCGCGTACCGGTGCGGGTGCGCCGAGCCCTGCGTTCGGCGGTGAGGAGCCGACCGAGGTGCCCGCACCGTCACAGGCGCTGGCCGCTGCGTGCCCTATCGGCGAGCTTTCTCTTGCACGACAACAGCAGCCGATGCCCCGATCAGCCTGGATAACAGCCGGTAACGCGATACCCAAGGCCAGTCGAGAGGATTGCCCCCCATGTAACCCACAAAGCGGGACTGAATCTCGCTCGGTCCGATGGCGTTAGTGTCAAGTAGGCCCTTGATGATTTGTGCAGCGGCTTGAGCTGCATTCGCGGCAATCCAGTTGTGCTTCTCGTACCGTTAGAGGACGTCCATCTCGTAGTCGCATCGGCGCACCAACGATCACCCCGACTCTGACCACCGTAAGCGGCAGCCACGGTGTGCCGTACCCGAATCTGACTTCCGTACACGGCGTTGTGGGTCTGTAAGAACAACGGTGTAACTCCTGTCAAGCAAGGAGTCACCTCTGATGACGGTCATCACGGACACGGCGGATACTTCCGCAGTGCCTGAGAACGAGACGACGAAGCGGTCCCGGAAGTCGGCCACGGCGGCGACTGTGGACCCGGCCCTGGTCAACCAACTGGTCACCCAGGCCCGCGAGCAGGGCCTGCAGCTGTCCGGTGAGGGCGGGCTGCTGCAGCAGCTGACGAAGATCGTGTTGGAGTCCGCGCTGGAAGGCGAGATCACCGACCACCTCGGCTACGACCGGCACGACCCGGCCGGCAACGGCAGCGGCAACTCCCGCAACGGCATCCGGACGAAGACCGTCCTGACCGATGTCGGACCCGTGCAGGTCAACGTGCCCGGGACCGGGCGGGTTCGTTCGAGACGACGATCGTGCGTAAGCGCCAACGCCGCCTGTCCGGTGTGGAGGACCTGGTGTTGTCGCTGTCGGCGAAGGGCCTGACCACCGGTGAGATCAGCGCCCACCTCGCCGAGGTGTACGGCGCGGATGTGTCGCGCCGGACGATCTCCACGATCACCGACAAGGTCCTCGACGGGATGGCCGAGTGGCAGAACCGGCCGCTCGACCCCGTCTACCCGGTGATCTTCCTCGACGTGATCCACGTCAAGATTAGGGACGGCAAGGTCGCGAACCGGCCGATCTACGTCGCGCTCGCGGTGACCGTCGACGGTCACCGGGACATCCTCGGACTGTGGGCCGGTGACGGCGGCGAGGGCGCGAAGTTCTGGCTCCAGGTGCTCACCGAGCTGCGCAACCGTGGTGTCGAGGACGTGTGCATGGTGGTGTGTGACGGGTTGAAAGGTCTGCCCGAGGCGATCGGGGAGACCTGGCCCCTGGCGGTGACCCAGACGTGTGTCGTGCACCTGCTGCGGGCGTCGTTCCGGTACGCGGCCCGTCAGCACTGGGACGCGATCGCGAAGGCGTTGCGGCCGGTCTACACCGCGGCGACCGAGCAGGCCGCGCAGCAACGGTTCCTGGAGTTCGCCGAGGTGTGGGGCGACCGGTACCCGGCGATCGTCAGGCTGTGGACCAACTCGTGGGCGGAGTTCGCGCCGTTTTTGGCCTTCGACGCCGAGATCCGCACGATCGGGTGCTCCACTAATGCGATCGAGAGCGTCAACGCCCGTATCCGTAAGGCGGTCCGCGCCCGTGGCCACTTCCCGAACGAGCAGGCGGCCCTCAAGTGCGTGTACCTGGCGGTGATGTCGCTGGACCCCACCGGCACCGGACGCAAACGCTGGGCCATCCGCTGGAAGGCGGCCCTGAACGCCTTCGAGATCGCCTTCGACGGCCGACTCCGTACCGGACGCAAGTAGCTATTTTCACCTCAGTTACACCGAAAACTTGACAGACCCATTTATCGGCAGGCACAACCCCGCCGTGCACGGCCAGCCGCCTGAAAATTCCCGAAACTTCTGATAACAGCCGGCCACACAGCTAGTGTGAACGGACCGACAGTTCCGGACGAACGGCGCCACGGAACAGACAGGTGAAGGGATGAGGGATGTCCGGAGAGAGTTCCGGGTCTGAGGAGAGAAATGGGCAAAGTAGCCTCAACACTCCGATCGACTGGAGTCAATTTCCCGAACTAGTACGCGCAACGACCTACGGCGGTGACATCGACGCATACCTGACTGACATAGGAGTGGACCTGTCGGTTGTCACCAATGATGACGACGCTTGAAAGGTGGGTTGAGATGGTATGCATGAGTGAGAAGCTGACTGCGGGAATCGCGGGCGCTGCCGTTGCGGCAGGCGGCATCGGGCTAATCGCGTCGACCGCGACCGGCCCCGCCTTTTTCGCTACTGCCGTTGGGTGGATAACGGCATGTGCGGGGTATGGCGTTGCATTGGGAAACCTGGCCCTCTGCCTTGAAACTAACGGCTACGCCGAGATGGCGCAGTTTTTGCGGGAGAAGTCGAACTCAATCATGCAGGAAATCGAAGCATTCAGGGAGTTCGCCAGGTCCGTCGGCTTCAGCATGTGACGTGCACTATGAGGGCGTTAACCATCTCTCCTAATACTCCGGCCGTACCTGTTGAATTCGGAGTCTTCGCTGGTAGTGGCTTAGTTTAGCCCGGTACTGGTGGCGACGATGCCACCACGACCATCGATATATGTGGTCAAGTGGTCGAGCTCGGGTGATCAGGTGTGCCAGGAGACGGCGGACCTCGCCCAAGGTGAGTGGGATGAGCCCTTGTCGGGCGGGTTCGGATTCCCCTTTTCGGCGTGCGCGGTCGTGACGGCGAGGTAGGCGTGGGCGCACATAACCAGCGTTATGTGCCGGTACCAGGCGTCGTAGCGCCTACAGCTGAACAATCTATCAGACCGAACTACAAGTTCACCTCACGTCCGGTCTGATATTGACTCAGACGGAGGGGTCTCGTGTTAATGTCATGAGCCACGATCGCAGGCGCCCGCCTGGATCCTTCGAAAAGTCGACCGTCATCTTCAATCCGTCCACCACGCCGATCGATACCAGTGCGGCCCCCAGGAGAGGCAGACCACTCACCCAGGCAAATAAGCCGAACCCGACGGATGCAATCGTAAGACCGACGGCCGAGGTCTCGCCCCACCTGTCACTGTCCTTAAGGTGTGCAACACCAAGGCAGCCAAGTGCACATGCGGCGACGACGAGCGGCACGCTCAATACGAGTTGACTATCAACCAGCGCCACCACGCTCGCCATAGCGCACGTCAGCGCCCCGACCCCACCAGCCAGGGACCCCGCAATTCGCGCCCATCTTGCGTACTCATCTTCCGGCCCGTCGACTCTAAGTAGATCTCTTATCGTAAATCCCACGGCAAAGCCGCCGCCCGCTGTGAGCCCGGCGACGAGAACAACCTCTCCAGTGTTGCCTAGAATGTATATCCCCAAGCTCCAGACAGCCAAAGGGATTGCAATACCCAGTAGCGCCAGCAGGGGATGGAATATCCATCCGAGAACGTCAGTTGGGGCATCCTCAAAGAAGATGCTAAGGTAAAATCCGGCTACCAACATCACACTGAAAGCTCCTGAGAACACGAGTATGCCCCCAAGCCACGCGTTTCCCTGGCCCGGGAAGATAGAGATCCCGGATCCAACGACCGCGATAACGAGGCCGATAAGTGTCGCTCGCCGAGTCCCTCACCCGTGATGACATCCCCTGCCCATCCGCCCAAGACCGGGCCCGCAACCGGCATCGAGCCGGCGTGGCCTGGTCCAAGAGTGCGATCCGGGTGATCCTCACCAATCCCCGCTACACCGGGCGGCAGACCTGGAACAAGCAGCGAACCGACGAGGTACTCCTCGACGTCAACGACGTCGCCCTCGGGCACACCGCCGTCATGCGCTGGAACGACCGCGACCGGTGGGTCACTTCCAAAGACCTGGTCCATGAGCCCCTGGTCGACCAGACCGACTTTGAGGCGGTGCAGACAATGCTCACCCGCCGTGCCCGGACCGGTACCGCACCGAAACGGCCCCACCGTTCCCGGCACCCGTACATCTTCAAGAGCCTGATCTTCTGCGGTGTCTGCCAGCGGAAGATGCAGGCCCGACACTCCCACGGTGTCGCTTACTACCGATGCCGCTACCCGCAGGAGTACGCACTGGCCAACAAGGTCGACCACCCCCGGAACGTGATCATGCGCGAAGAGGTACTGATCCAGCCCCTCGACACCTGGCTCGCCCAGCAGTTCGGACCGCTCCACCGGCGTCACACCATCACCAAGCTGATCGACCAGGCAACGGTCGGCATGCCTACTCCGGCTTCCAAACCGCAAGGACCCACCACGGCTGAGCTGGACGCCAAGCTGACCCGCTACCGGGCGGCGCTGGACGCGGGGGCGGACCCCGCAGTGGTCGCTGGCTGGATCGCGGAAACCCAAGCCGAGCGCGAGCACATCAACCAGCGCCACAACGTACCTACACCAGTCGATGAACTCAGCTCCCTGAGCGAGGACCAGATCATCGCCATCGGCCTACGTCTGACCTATGAGCCGGAAACACGAACGGTGCAAGCCAAGATCGATCTTGGCTTGCACCGTTGGGATTCGGTTTGTGTCCGAGGGGGGACTTGAACCCCCACGCCCTATACGGGCACTAGCACCTCAAGCTAGCGCGTCTGCCATTCCGCCACCCGGACCTACTCGTCAACCCTACCGTTGGCCCCTTGAGCGATCACATCGCCCATCGGCCGCCCGTAGGGCCGCACGGGGCACTACTGTACACGGCACTCGTGGATCATGCACGGCGGCCATGTCCGGGCGTTGCGCAGGCGCTCCGCCGGCCGTTTCGGAGGCACGATGATCTCCAGCGCCGCAGGTCTGACGGCTGTTCAACGCCCTGCTCCCGACGGCCAAAAGGTATCGAACCAATATGTAGTAGGGCGCGTTCCGTCGTAGGCGGCGTACCGGCCCTGGTGGTGGATCAGGGGTCCACCCCCGGCGTACTCGGTCAGTAACGGTCCGGAGGAGTGGTCGGCTGGTCTCCGGCGGCGATCTGCGGGCACGGCGCCTGGAGGCTGACCCGGGGCTCGGGTCCGCGATCACCGTTCGCGTTCAGGAGGCGGAGCCGCGATCCGAGCCTGATTGCACACCGAGTCGGCCGAGCAGGTGACGGCGGACCGGGCCGAAGCCGGGATCGTCAGCGGCGCGCGGCCGGGTCAGCGGGACCGGGGCGTTTTCCACGATGCGTCCGCCATCGAGCACGAGAGTGCGGTCGGCCAACAGCAGCGCCTCGTCCACGTCGTGGGTGACCAGCAGCGCGGCGAAGTTGTGCTCGGCGCGTAGCCGGCCGAAGAGGGTCTGCATCTTGAGCCGGGTGAGTGCGTCGAGCGCGCCGAACGGCTCGTCGAGGAGTAGCAGCGCCGGCTCCCGGACCAGTGCTCGCGCGACGGCGACCCGCTGGGCCTGCCCGCCGGAGAGCTCAGCGGGCCAGGATCGGCCCCGGTCGGCGAGTCCGACCTCGGCGAGAGCGGCGGCCACCCGCTCGCGTACGCCGCCGCCCGTCACGCCGAGTGACACGTTGTCGGCGACCCTCTTCCAGGGTAGGAGCCGGTGCTCCTGGAAGACGACAGCCTGGCTGCCCATCCGGGAGATCTCGCCGCTGGCATCGGGATCGAGACCGGCCAGGATGCGCAGCAGGGTGCTCTTGCCGGAGCCGCTGCCACCCAACAGCGCGACCACCTCACCCGGGTCAATGGCCAGATCGACGTCGTCGAGTACGACGGTCCCGCCGAAGGACCTGCGTACCTCGCGTGCGGTGACGACCGGCCGGGTGGTGGCGGTGCTCAGCGTGCCTGTAGTCCGCGTCGCCATGTCAGGGTTCTCCTTTCCAGCATCCGGAGTGCGAGGTCGGACAGCAGCCCGAGGAGTGCGTAGACGAGCAGGCCGAGGACGACGACTTCGGTCTGGCTGAACTCCCGGGCCTCCATCATCAGGAAGCCGATCCCGGTCTGCGCGTTCACCTGCTCGCCGACCACGAGACTGAGCCAGGCGGCCCCGAGAGCCAGCCGGAGGCCGAGGAAGAGCGACGGCAGCGCGCCCGGCAGTACGACGTGTCGGAGCCGGGCGAGCTGACCCAGTCCGCAGGCCCGGGCCGCCTCCACCAGGCGCTCGTCGATGTCCCGGATTCCGGCGTACGTGTTGAAGTAGATCGGGAAGAACGCGCCGAGGGCGACCAGTGTGATCTTCAGCGATTCGCCGATGCCGACCCAGATGATCAGGAGCGGTACCAGCCCGAGGTGCGGGAGCATCCGGGCCATCTGCACCGGTGGGTCGACCAGGTCGTCCCCGAGCCGGAGCAGTCCCGCCGCGGCGCCGAGCACCAGCGCCAGTGCCCCGCCGATGACCAGGCCGATTCCGGCCCGGGTGAGGGAGTCCAGCAGGTGGACGCCGAGGGTGCCGTCCCGGGCCAGTCGCCAGCCGGCCCGCGCCACCTCGCTGGGCGCGGAGAGCTTCTCCGGTGGCAGCCGACCGGTCTGGGCCGCTGCCTGCCAGACCAGGAGCAGCCCGACCGGGGTGAGCGCGCGGCGCCACCGTCGCCCGGGGTGGGCACCTCGGCGCGACCGGGCCGGGGTCGGCGCGGGGGCGACAGTGGACCTGTCGGCAGCCTCGACGAGGCTACTGGTCGTCATCGGAGCACGCCGTTGAACTGGTCATCCACCAGGGAGAGCATGTCCACCTTGCCGGGCACCAGCTTCAGCTCGGTGAAGCCGTCGGCGATCGCCTGCAACTCGGCACCGATCTCCGGGGTGACCGGTGCGAGCGGCTTGGCGCTGCGGGCCAGGGCGCGAGCCGCCGTCGACTCGTCGATCTTCAGCTCCGGAGCCAGGATCGTGGTCCGCTCCTGCGGGTTGGCGATGCCCCAGTCGGTGGTGCTCCGGTACGTCTCCAGGAACTTCCGGATCTGGTCGGGCTTCCGTTCCAGCGCCTCCGGCGAGACCAGGATGTACTCGCGATTGCTGGCCAGCCCGGTGGCGTCGGCGAGGATCTTCACTCCGGGCTGCTCGGCGAGGGCGAAGTACGGGTCCCAGATGATCCAGGCGTCGACCTGGTCGTTGTCGAACGCGGGCCGTGCCTCGGCCGGCTTGAGATACTTGACGTTGACGTCCGAGAGCGTCATGTGATGTGCCTCGAGCAGCCGGACCAGCAGCCAGTTGACGTTTGATCCCTTGTTCAGGGCGATGGTCTTGCCCGCCAGGTCGGCGAAGCTGCGGAAGCCCTTTGCCTCCTTGACCAGGACCGCCTCGCCCTGTGGCACCGGTTCCGACGTACCGATGATCCGGAACTTGATTTTGCCGGCGGCGGCGAAGACCGGCGGTGCCTCGCCGACCTGGCCGATGTCGATGGCGCCGGCCTTGAGCGCCTCGGTCAGCGCCGGCCCGCTCTCGAACAGGGACCAGGTGGCGTCCGGCGCCGCAGCGCGGGCCTTCACCAGGCTCAGCCCGCCGAAACGTTGGTAGCCGACCAGCAGTTTCCCGTTGTCGGTGCCGGCGTCGGCACTGTCGCCGCCGCATCCGGCGGTCGCTCCGGTTGCCGCCAGGGCCACCGCGAGCAGTCCCGCGAGGAAGGGACGCCGCCCCCGGCCGACGTGGGACAGGGTTCGGGAACGGTCGCGCGAGCTCCGGGCGGGATGGGACATGGGGATGCTCCTGGGGGATGGGAATCCGTCCGGCCGGGCCGGCTGGTCTCGGGTAGGGCTGTCTAGGGCTGTCGTCGGGTACGGCGGGTCGTCGAACCAGCCGCTGTCGTCCCCGGAGGGCTCGGATGCGGCTGGCCCGGGTCGGCGGAGATGCCCGGTACGGCGACGGACCGGCATTCGACCAGCGGTGGACCGTGTTCGGTCAGCGGCGGGCCACGTTCCACGTAGGACCGCGCTCGGCACGCCGGATCGTGGTCCGGTGCCGTCGGAGCGGCTCCGGAAGACAGCCTACTAAACCGATAGGATTTGTGGATAGAGTGTCGAGGTCGGAGATCGAAAGGCTCCGCCGTCCAATCCCGTCAGCCCAGCAGATTCGTAGCCGAGCGGACCCGTACCTGGAGAGAGACCATGACACTCACCTTCCACTGGTTCCTGCCCACCTACGGCGACAGCCGGGACATCGTCGGCGGCGGCCACGGGCTTCCGGCGGGGACCGCCGGTGGCGCCCGACCGGCCACCGTCGCCTACCTCGGACAGATTGCCCGGACCGCCGAGCAACTCGGATTCGTCGGCGCGCTCACCCCGACCGGCGCGTGGTGCGAGGACGCCTGGCTCGCCACCGCGATGCTCACCGAGGTCACCGAGCGGCTCAAGTTCCTGGTGGCGTTCCGGCCGGGTCTGACGTCGCCGACGCTGGCCGCCCAGATGGCCTCGACCTTCCAGCGACTGTCCCGAGGACGGCTGCTGCTCAACGTCGTCACCGGCGGGGAGTCGCACGAGCAGCGCGGTTACGGCGACTTTCTCGACAAGGACGCCCGGTACGCCCGCGCCGAGGAGTTCCTGCACGTCGTACGGGGGCTGTGGCGGGGTGAGACCGTGACGCACACCGGTACGCACCTGCGGGTCGAGCAGGCCCGGTTGAGTCGGGTACCCGAGCCCGCCCCGCCGCTCTACTTCGGTGGCTCGTCAGCCGCCGCCGGCCCGGTGGCCGTACGCCACAGCGACGTCTACCTCACCTGGGGCGAGCCGCCGGCACAGGTGGCGGAGAAGCTGTCCTGGATTCGTGGGCTGGCCGCCGACGCCGGACGGGATCTGCGGTTCGGGATCCGGCTGCACGTGATCTCCCGAGACACCTCGGAGGCAGCCTGGGCGCAGGCGCAACGGCTCCTCGCCGGAATCGCCGAGTCCGACATCAGGGCCGTACAGGCCGGGCTGGGGCGCAGCGAGTCCGAGGGGCAGCGCCGGATGCTCGCACTGCACGGTGGATCCCGGGACGGCCTGGAGGTGTCGCCGAACCTCTGGGCGGGAGTCGGCCTGGTCCGGGGTGGCGCGGGTACGGCGCTCGTCGGTAGCCACACCGAGGTGGCCGACCGGATCGCGGAGTACCACGACCTCGGCATCACCGAGTTCATCCTCTCCGGACATCCGCACGTGGAGGAGGCCTACTGGTTCGGCGAGGGGGTGCTGCCGATTCTGGGTCGGCGTGGACTGTGGCGTCACCCGGACGGCGGCCCGGCCGCGGCGGTCGCCGACGTGCCGTTCGCGGCGTCGAACGGAAGGTCCGGTGCTCCGGCCGGCAATGGTGGATCCTCCGGCCAGGGGTGAAGACAGTGGATCCGGCGGGAACAAGGCCATCGACAGACGTCGGCTTGTTTCGCCTGGTGGTCCGGTCCGGCGCGTCGGTGTGCCATCCGTATCGCGGAGATCGACCATTCCAGTGTCGAGGTCAGCGGGTGTACCGCGTCGTCGGCCGGGCTTTGTGGATCGGCCATCGTCGCCGTCCGAGGTGACGGAACGAACGTGGATTGTCGACAATATTATTGGCAATCGTGGCGCTCAGACCTATGATCGGTCTGCCTCCGACAGCATGGCGGGTTCCAGCGCGACCTGACGGGCGCGTTCGCGGAACCGCTCGGAAAGGATTGTCGATGACAGCGTCTGCGATCGGTCGAGGACCGGTCCTTGTGGTTAGCGCACATGCCGCCGATTTCGTCTGGCGGGCCGGTGGTGCCGTCGCACTGAGCGCCTCCCGGGGGCAGCAGGTGCACGTGCTCTGCCTCACCTTCGGCGAAAAGGGAGAATCGCAGGGGCTGTGGAAGCAGCCCGGGATGACCCTCGATCGGGTCAAGGAGGCGAGACGGGACGAAGCGAGCCGGGCGGCGAAGGTCCTCGGTGCCGAGATCGAGTTCCTCGACGTGGGCGACTATCCGCTGCGCCCGACCGACGCGCTCTACGACAGCGTCACCGCGACCATCCGGCGGGTGAACCCCGCCATGATCATTACCCATCCCGCCAAGGACCCGTACAACCTCGACCACTCGCTCACCCACGAGATCGTGCTGCGGTCCCGGATGGTCGCCCAGGCGGCGGGACACGACCGCTCCACCCAGCCGATCGGGGCTACCCAGGTGCTGCAGTTCGAGCCACACCAGCCGGAACAGTGCGGTTTCGTACCGAACCTGCTGCTCGACATCTCCGGGGTCTTCGAGCGGAAGGTCGAGGCGATGCGGATCATGGGAGCGCAGGGCCACCTGGTCGCGTACTACACCGACCTCGGCGTCCGGCGTGGCGTGCAGGCGGTCCGCAACGGCGGTGCCCGGTCGATCACCCACGCCGAGGCCTTCCAGCGGGTGTTCCCGGTCGTCGGAGACGAACTCCTGTGAGCAGCCACGTCATCGTCCGGACCGATGTCGCGCCGCCGGCGGATGCCGTCGGGCGGCTCGGCGAACTCGGTGTCTCCACCGTGCACGAGGCGCAGGGCCGTACCGGGCTGCTCGGTCACCTGCTCCGGCCGATCTATCCCGGCGCCCGGATCGCCGGCCGGGCGGTCACCGTATCGGCCCAGCCGGGCGACAACCTGATGATCCACGCGGCGGTCGAACAGACCCGGCCCGGCGACATCCTCGTGGTGACCTTCACCTCGCCGACCACCGACGGCGCCTTCGGCGAACTGCTCGCCACCTCGCTGCACGCCCGTGGGGTGCGCGGCCTCGTCATCGAGGCCGGCTGCCGGGACGTGGCCGAGCTGACCGAGATGCGGTTCCCGGTGTGGTCACGGGCCGTCTCCGCGCAGGGCACGGTCAAGGCGAGCCCCGGCTCGGTGAACGTACCGGTGGTCATCGGCGGTGCGTACGTCCGGCCCGGCGACGTCATCGTGGCCGACGACGACGGGGTCGCCGTGGTGCCGCGCGAGCGGGCCCAGGCGGTTGCCGCCGCGGGCACCGATCGGCGGGCCAAGGAGGAGGAGAAGCGTCGGCAACTGGCCGACGGCGTGCTCGGCCTGGACATGTACAGCCTTCGCCCGCTGCTGGACCGGCTCGGCGTCCGGTACGTCGACGCGACCGATGGCGGATCGACCGATGGCGGATCGGCCAACGACGGATCGACCGATGACGGATCGGCGGACGACGGATCCGCCGGTCCGGAGGTTTCCTGACGCTGCACGGCGACGACGCCCGGCGAGGCGACGTCACCGGGTCGAGACGACGAGTTGCTGGGACCGGTGGTCGGACAGGCCACCGGTCCCGCCGCCGATCCGGTAGGAGTGCACCCGCACCGCCGGGGAGACGAAGGCCCAGTCCAACTGCCACCAGCGGGGCCAGCCGGAGGTGTCGGACCAGGTGGCGGGAAAGGGCGACGACGTGGCGTGGTTGGCGCTGCGCAACCCGTCCGGCACCTTGGCCAGGTCACCCATTGCCGGGCTGGTGTTGAAGTCGCCGGCGACCAGCCGTGGGTTCGGGTTGGCCGTCACGTCCCGGGCCAGCGCCCGCCACTGCGGCTCACGCTGCGCGTGCTGCTCGCGGACGATCCGGTAGAAGTCGCCGTCCAGCAGGCTGTGGTCCGGCGACAACTGCACCGGCAGATGCAGGTTGTACGTCGACAGCACCCGCCCCCGCCCCAGGTCCAGGTCGGTACGGAGCACCTTGTACCGCCAGTGCTCGGCCGAACCCGCCAACGCCGGGGGCATGTCCGGCGCCTCCAGCGGAAGCCGCCGCAGGATCGGGAAGCGGGAGAGGGTGACCAGTTCGCCGACCACCGCGAGGTGGAAGCCGGGAAACTCGGCCAGCAACTCATCGAGCGCGGACTCGGCCGGGCCCGACGAGTACGCGTACCAGTACTCCTGTAGGAGGTAGACGTCGGCGTCGGCGGCCCGCAGCAGTTCGTGCATGGCCGCGGTCTGCCCGCCCTCGTCCCAGTACCCGGTGTTCCAGCTGAAGATCCGGATCGCGTCCGGAGGCGCGGGCCCGTCCGCGCCGCGCAGCCCGGCGACGTTCACCCCGGACAGCGGCCCACCGAGCAGCAGCGCGGCGGCGGCGAGCAGCGCCACCGGCCGTCGCGAGCGCCGACAGGGCGCGGCGGCAGTGGCCAGCAGCACCGGGACGACTCCGAACGCCGGCGGTGGCACGGCGTCGACCACGAGCCAGAACCACCACTGGCCGCTGAGCACCAGGTGCGTCACGGTGAACGCCAGCCAGAGCGCCCCGGCGGCGACGAGGCAGGTGTAGAGCCACCACCGCCAGCCGCGTCCCCGCGTCGCCGGGGCGGCCCGGGGCCTGATGCCGACCGGTGCACGGGTCTGCGGCGCGGAGAGCGTCACGCCGTCCCCCGCAGCGCGGACCCCTCGACCGGGAAGGAGGCGTCGTAGAGCTGCCGGAAGGTCCGGGAGACCAGCCACTGCACCGTACCGGTGGCGACCCCGGCCGTGATGGTGACGTTGACCAGGAAGTGCAGCACGGCGAAGTAGAGCAGGAACGGTAGGCCGTGCCGGCGGCGGACGAAGCCGTACATGCCGGCGTCGCAGCCGAGCGAGACGGCGAGCAGCGCGATCGGGACGACCGCCCCCCACGGGCCGAGCAGGGCCGGCACCGCCAGCGCGGGCAGTACGGCGAATGCGGCCAGACTTCCCCAGGCCCGGGCGGCGGTCTCGAAGCCCTGTCCGAACCGGCGGGCCCGGGCATAGAGCGGAATGCGGAGCCGGCCACGGTGGAACAGCTTGCGGAGCAGGCCGATCAGTCGGTGGTCGTGGTCGTGCCGGCCGCGTACCCCGGAGGTGAGCACCAGCCGGTAGCGTCGGCTCAGCCGATAGCCGTAGTCGACCTCCTCGGTGTGCCGCAGTGCCGGGTTGAACGGGCCGATCTCGTCGAACACGTCACGCCGGATCACGCACACGGCCGGGAAGAGGAACGACACGTCACCTTCCGAGCTGATCGACCAGTAGTGGTACTGCAGGCCACGATATCGGGCCACCGCCGTGTCGTGCAGCAGCGGTTCGGGATCCTCGATGCCACAGACCGCGCCGATCCGGGAGTCGCCCTGGACCAGCCGTACCGCGTTGGCGACCGCGTCCGGAGCCAGGACGAGGTCGGAGTCGACGTAGCAGAGGAGTTCGCCCCGGGTGTGCGCGGCGCCGATGTTGCGGGCCCGGCCGCACCCGCCGTTGACCCCGGTGCTCACCACCGGTACGCCGAGCGCCTCGGCGACCGCGACGGACTGGTCCGTGCTGCAGTCGTCCACCATCAGGATCTCGATCTCCGGATACGTCTGGTCCAGAATGGACCGCAGGCACAGGTCCAGGGACTCGGCGTAGTTGTAGTTCGGCACGATCACCGAGACGAGTGGTCGATCGCTGGCCGGGAAGTCCTCCGGGGTCATCGGGTAGCCACCTCCGGCCGGTCGTAGAGGCCGCGGAACCGGCGCGAGGCGACCCAGGCGACCGCCCCGGACAGCGCCGCGACGGCGATCACCAGGTTCAGCAGGAAGTGCATCGCGACGAAGTATCCCAGGAACACCACCCCGCGTTCCCGGCGGACGAACCGGTACATCGGCAGATCACCGGCCAGGCAGGCGGCGAAGGCGACCAGCGGTACCGCGAGGTACGCCGGACCGAGCAGGAGCGGAAGGACCACGGTCAGCACGGTCAGCAGGGCGGCGATGCTCACCCAGGCCCGGGGACCGCTGCTGAGTCCGCCGGGGAACTCGGGCTTGCGGGCGTACATCGGGATGTGCAGCGCGGTCCGGGTGAACACCTTGCGGACCAGCACCCCGAGGTCGTGGTCGTGGTCGTGCACGCCGCGCACCCGGGGCGACAGCCAGATCTGGTACCGCTGGGCCAACCGCATCCCGTAGTCCGCGTTCTCGGTCTCCCGCAGTCGCGGGTTGAACGGCCCGATCTCGGCGAAGACCCGGGCCGGAATCGCGAGCAGCGCGGTGTACAGGGTCATGATCCGGCCCTCGTCGGCGATCAGCCAGTAGGACTGCTGGAGGCAGCGGTACTCCTCCAGCAGGCTGTCCCGGACCAGCGGCACCGGATCGTAGTTGCCGCATATCGCGCCGATCTCCGGATCGGCGCCGAGCAGTTCCACGGCGTTGGCCACCGCGTCCGGTTTCGCCGCCACGTCGGAGTCGACGAAGAACAGGATCTCTCCCGTCGCGTTCGCCGCACCGAGGTTGCGGGCCGCCGCCGGTCCCGAGTTCCGCGGGGTACGCAGCACCCGGGCGCCGTACGACCGGGCGACCGCGACCGAGTCGTCGGTGCTGCAGTCGTCCACCACGATGATCTCCACGTTCGGATAGGTCTGTTCGCGGAGCGAGTCGAGGCACAGGCCGAGGGCACCGGCGTAGTTGTAGTTCGGCACGATCACCGAGACGAGTGGTTTGTTCATGGGTCCATCCAGTTCAGCAGGTTCGGGTAGCGGGCACCGATCTCCGCCACGGTCAGGGTGGTGCCGATCAGGACGGCGCTGGCCACGATCATCCGGTCCCGGAGCAGAGCCCGGATGGGATCGCCGCCGGCCTGCCGGACCAGCACCGTCTGGAGATAGCGGAACGCGGCGAGCATGCCGAGCGGTACCACCACGGCCAGGGTGACCGGGCGCCAGGCGCCGAGCGGCGCGTCGGTGTTCAGGTAGAGCAGGAACGTGGTGCTGGTCAGCGCGGCGTTGAGCCCGAGCAGGTGGTCGGCCAGCAGCAGGTTGTATCCGGCCAGTGCGGGCCGGTGTGCCACCCCGGCGACGGTCAGCTCGTGTCGCCGCTTGCCGAGGATGAGTACCAGACAGCCGCCGAAGACGGCGGTCAGCAGCAGTCCGGACGGGGCGGCGCCGCTGGCCGCGTACCCCTGGAGGACCCGCAGCACGAAGCCGGCGGCGACCACGCAGATGTCCAGCAGCGGCAGGTGTTTCCACCACCGGCTGTACGCGACGCTGAGCCCGAGGTAGCCCAGCAACGGCCACCACGACAGGCCGGTCGGGCCGATGATCACCATTGCCGTCAGCAGCCCGGCCAGCCCGGCCGCGAAGAGTCCGGCCACCGGCACCGTGATCCGGCCGGCGGCGATCGGGCGGTGCCGCTTGACCGGATGCGTCCGGTCGAGCCGGCGGTCGGCGATGTCGTTGACGACGTAGATCGTCGATGCGGCCACCGAGAACGCCAGTACGGCCCAGCCGGTCCGCAGCAGCGTCGCCCCGGTCCACTGCGGCACGTCGACCAGTGCCAGCGGTACGGCCAGCAGATTCTTGACCGCGTGACCGGGCCGGGCCAGCACGATCAGGTCCCGGGCCAGCGCGACGAGGTACCGGGCCGATGCGCGGAGTCGGTGGACCGCGGCGAGGACTCCGGCCGGCGCCCCGCTCGCGGGTCCGACGGCCCGGTCGACCACGGCCACCACGCCTTCGTCGACCACGGCCACGACGCTCCGGTCGACCGCGTTCTCGACGCCCCGCTCGACCGTGGCCCCGAAAGCGGCCTCGACGGCGGTCACCATCGACTCCAGGTCACCATCGACTCCACTCAGAAGAAGATCTTGGCGAGGGCCAGAGCGCCCTGTCGCCACGGGTCACGGCTGGTCCGGCCGCCCCGGGCCGGCCTCGTCCGGTGCCGCTCCGCCCGCCACCACTCGTAGGTGCGCAGAATCGCGTCCTGGTTGGAGAGCCGTGGGGTGAAACCGAGCCGCTCCCGGGCCTTGTCGACGCTCACGTACGAGTCGTGCCGGAGCTTGTGCAGCAGCCGGCCGTACACCGGGGAGAGCCGGGCCCGCTCCAGCAGGCCGAGCGCGGCGAGCGCCGGGGCGGCGGGTACGCCGACGACCCGTTTGCCGTGCCCGGCGGCGTCCAGCACCGCCTGGAAGTCCTCGCGCAGGGTACGGAACCGCTGCGCGGCGAGGTTGTACGTGTCGTCGGCCACCTCGTCCGGCGCGGCCAGTACGGTGACCACCGCGTCCACCAGGTCGTCGACGGCGAACATCTGGATCCGTACGTCGCCCCGGCCCAGTACGGGAAAGTTCCGGCCCTCCTCGGCCCACTCGAAGAGCATCGCGAACAGCCCCATCCGGCCCGGCCCGAGGAAGGTCTTCGGCCGCAGGATCGCCACCGGCAGCCCGGTGCCCCGGTGCCGTTCGGCGATCTCCTCGGCGGCCGCCTTGGCCGCGCTGTACGTGTCGACCGGCTCCCGGGGATGCTCCTCCGGAGTCGGCACCTGCCGGGGCAGCCCGTACACGGCGGTCGACGAGATGTGGACGACCCGGTCCACCCGGGCCCGGCTCGCCGCGCCGAACACCGCGTCCGTGCCGTCGACCACGATGGACCGGATCTGTGCGGCGGGATAGCTGGGCAACGCCGCCGCGCAGTGGATCACGACGTTCGCCCCGGCGGTGGCCCGGGTCATCACCTCGGGGTCACGGATGTCGCCGCGCACGGTGACGCCGGGGTCGGCCCGGAGGTCGACGCCGCGCACCTGGTGCCCGTCGGCGGTCAGTCGCTGGACCAACCGGGAGCCGAGCATGCCGGCGGCGCCGGTGATGGTGATCACCACAGGGTGGACCCCACCTTCTGGGCGACGAACCGGGTGACGAGGCGACCCAGGCCCTGGTCGAGCACCTCGGCGAGCGCGTCGGTGCCGCGCTGTACGTCGGCGGGGTCGGTGACCAGCGACGGCCCGATGATCAGTGGGTTGCGGCCGTTGAGGGTGTAGTAGGTGAAGATGTCATGGTCCTGGTAGAGCGCGTTGATCACCGCGCAGGTGACCAGCTTCGCCTTGAACCTCGGGTCCCTGGCCATCCCGGCGGGAGCCAGCCGGGCCACCAGGTCGAGGATCTTCGGCCCGCCGTCGATCTGTACGCCCCAGAGCGCACCGGCACCGGCGACCCGCCCCACCGCGTCCGGAAACTCCTTGGCCAGCCGGGCCAGCGCCGGCTCCAGCACCAGCTCCAGTTCACGGGCCCGGGCCGGGTAGTCGTCCTCCACGACGATGTTGATCGCCTCGATCGCGGTGACGCATTCCTCGCCCATGCCGTAGTACGTGGTGCTGGTGCTCTGCAGGAGCGCGTCGGTCAGGTTGTCGTACGCCCGCCGGAAAACCTTTTCCCGGGCGACGAATGCAGAGATCGATGACTTTCCGCCGCCGAAGGACTTTGATGTGGTAAGAACGTCCGGTACGAGGCCCGGATATCGCATGAAGTAGAACAGGCTGCCGGTCTTACCCCACCCGGTGTAGATCTCGTCGAATATGAGCACGATGTTCTGCCGGTCGCACAGCTCGCGGACGCCACGGAGGAAATCCTCGTCGCACCACTGAATGGTGGAGGCACTGAACGGCTCGACGATGAGCGCGTACACGTCATCGGCGTGCGCCGCCACGGCCGCGCGGACGGAATCCAGATCACCATAGGTAAATGTTGCAATGCCCCCGATGGTGGGGAAATCGAACTGTGGCTGCCCGGTCAGGCCACCCGAGCCCAGGAGCTTTCCGTGAAATCCGCAGTCCGCCCGGAGGATGGTTCCGCGTCGGCCGCCGTGGTACTTGTAGGCCAGCTTGACGGCGCCCTCGACCGCCTCGGCACCCGAGTTGGGCAGGAACGACATCCGCAGGTCGCCCGGGAGCAGTTGCGCCAGGTTGTGCCCGAGCGCCGCGAGATAGGGGGAGAAGTACGTCTTGTGCACCTCCATCCGGCGGTCCCGCGCGAACCGCTGCCGAGCGGCCAGGATGCGCGGATGGTTGTGGCCGTGGTTGAGCACCCCCACCCCGCCGGTGAGGTCGAGGATGCGACGGCCGTCGCGGAGCTGCAGATAGGCACCTTCGGCACGTTCGACCAATTCCCGACCGAAACCGAACGAGGTCATCAGGCTGACCTGGCTGGAGTTGACGTACCGGCGATAGAGGTCGTGCACCTCGCGGACGGTGAGCCGCTCGCAATCGGACAGGCTGACCAGATTGGACATGCCGAGACGCTATCCGATTACCGTTGAGTTTTGACTGGACCGGCACTGGACGCGACCTGGATTACGTAAGGCAACGCTTGCCAGCCGACAACCCGGTAGATAACTTGGGTCGCGACACAAACAATCTCCATTGGTCAATGTCCCTAACAGATTCTCCGCGTTCTGGGCTAGAGGTGCTGCACATGTCGCCGACGGTGTCGGTCATCATCCCCGTGCACAACGGCTCCAAGACCCTGCGCGCGTGCCTCGCGGCGGTCTACGCACAGCGACATCCCGTCACCGAGGTGATCGTGGTCGACGACGCCAGCACCGACGACACCCGGGAGATCGCCGCCGGCTTTCCGTGCCGGCTGCTGACCTCCGACCGGAACACCGGACCGGCCGCCGCCCGCAACCGGGGCATCCGGGCCAGCGCCGGTGAGCTGCTGTTCTTCGTCGACTCCGACTGCGCGCCGGAGCCGGACGCGTTGGGCAACGCGCTGGCGATCCTCCGCGAGCACGCCGACGTCGCCTGCGTACACGGCATCTACGCGGTCCAGCCACTCTTCGACGACGGGCCGGTCGAGGCGTACCGGCTGCTGCACGGGCACCACTGGCGGCTGCGCAACATCGGACGGGTCCGGACCACCCTGTTCGCGGTCTGCGTGATCCGCCGGTCCGTCTTCGCCGAGGTGGGGCTCTTCGACGAGAACCTCCGGGCCTCGGAGGACGTCGAGCTCGGCGACCGGATGACCGAGGAGCACGGGATCGTGCTGACCGACACCGTGGTGTGCCGGCACGACGACGACAGCCACCTCGGCCGGCTGCTCCGCAAGCAGTTCGGGCGCTCGCAACTGCTGATCCCGGTCGCGCTGGCCGAACGCGGGCCGGCCGGGATCCGGGCGAACGGTCCCGTCGGGCTGCTCAGCGCCGGCCTGGTGCCGCCGGCCGTACCGCTCGGGTTGCTCGATCCCGCGCTGCTGGCCGTACCACTCGGCCTCCTCGTCCTGTTCGTCGTCGCCGACCCGGGCCTGCTCCGGTTCGTGATCCGCCAGCGCGGCCCCGGCTTCGCGGTGTTCTTCTACGGAGTCCATCTGCTGGTCCAACTCGCCGTGCTCGCCGGTGCCGTGGCCGGTGGACTGCGTCATCTGGTGGACCGGAACTTCGGCCCGGCCCGGGTCGCCACCGGAAAACCGGGCCGATGAGCGGACACCGGGTCCGGGTCGGGTACGCCCAGACACTGCACTACCTGCTGTTCGGCGTCCGCGCGGTGCAGTTCCGGTGCTCCCGACCGGCCCTCGGCGGTCGGCACTGGCCGGTGTTCGGGGTGCCGGGGCAGAGCGTGGCGTTGACCATCGACGACGGCCCGCATCCCGAGTGGACGCCCCGGATGCTGGACCTGCTCGCCCGGCATCGGATCCGGGCCACGTTCTTCCTCGTCGGAGCCCGGGTACGGGAACGCCCCGACCTGGCCCGACGCATCCTGGCGGCCGGACATGTCCTCGGCAACCACTCGATGTCCCATCCACAGCCGTTCGCGGCCCTGCCGGCACCCTCGGTACGCACCGAGATCGCCGCCACCCAGCGGGAGATCGAGGACGCGACCGGGGTGGAGCCACGGCTGTTTCGGGCCCCGGGCGGGAACTGGTCGCGGGACGTCCTGCGGGCGACGGCCGAGTCCGGCCTGCTGCCGGTGGACTGGACGGTCAATCCGAGCGACTGGCGAAGTCCCGGCGTCGACCGGATCACCCGGTCGTTGTGCCGGGGCCGGGCCGGCCACGTCCTGCTCTGTCACGACGGCGGCGGCGACCGGTCGCAGACCGTCGCGGCCCTGGAGACGGCCCTGCCGCGGCTGCTCGACCGGGGACTGCGGTTCGTCATCCCCGGCGGCGGCCGGTAGGTGACGCCCATGCGGATCCGCCTCGTCCCGTCGTGGCCGCCACGTCGACGAGGCACCGACAAGTGCGAAACCGGGCAGCGCGGCCCGACGGTCTGGGGGGAGTACAGCCATGCCAGAGGATGACCTGTCGATTCTGCTGCTGGGTCCGATCAGGGCCGCCCGGGGTGGTACAGCGCTCTACCTGGCCACCCCACGCCAGCGCGAGGTGCTGGCGGTGCTGGCACTGCGCAGCGGCATGGTGCTGTCGGTACCGCAGATCGTGGACGCGATCTGGAGCGAACGCCGACCGGACTCGGTGGAGAACATGGTGCACACCTACATCGGCCGGCTGCGCCGGGTGCTGGAACCTCCCGGGCGACCGCCGGCGCTGGCCCGGGTGCTCCGCTCCACCCGTCCCGGGTACACCCTGGACCTGCCGGCCGAGGCGGTCGACATCACGCTCTTCGAGCGGGACGTCAAGGTGGCCCGGGCGGCCCGTACCCAGGGCGACCTGTCCCGGGCGCTCTGCTACTTCCAGCAGGGGTTGGCCCGCTGGTCCGGGCTGGCCCTGCAGGAGGCCGCCGGCCCGTTGGCGGAGGCGGAACGGATCCGGCTCACCGAGCTGCGCCAGGACGCGGTGGAGGAGAGCACCGGAGTACGGCTGCTGCTCGGCGACGTCGAGAACCTCGTCTCCGAGCTGCGGTGCATGCTGGCCGAGCAGCCGATGCGGGAGCGGCTCTGGGAGCTGCTGCTGGTCGTACTCGGCCAGACCTCGCGCCGGGCGGAGGCGCTGACCGCGTTCGAGGACGCCCGGGTCACCCTGGCGGACCGGCTCGGTGTCGAGCCCGGCCACCGGCTGCAGGACCTGCATCGCCGGCTGTTGCGCAGCGAGCCGGTCAGCGTACGGCCGTGGTGGGAGCGCCGGGTCCCGGTCTGAGGCGTTCCCGCCGGTCCCGGCCGCCGCCCGGCCTCGTCGACATCCGGGCGGTCCGGGGGCGGTCTGCCGACGAGGGCGCCGGCCGCGCCGTTCGGGGTTCCGGAGTGTCAGGGCCGGATGGTCAGGGCCGGGCGGTGTCGTCGCCCGGGTCGCCGATGCCCCGACCCGCCGTCGCGGCCGGTGCGGTCAGGACGAGGAAGACACCGGACGGCCCGGGGCCGAGGCGGGTCGGCAGCCCCTCGGCGACCGTGAGGCCACAGCTTCGGACCAACCGCAGCAGTTCCCCGGCCTGGGCCGTGTCGTAGACCTGGACCAGGATCCTGCCCCGGGCGGTGAGCATCCCGGGCAGTCGACGCAGCAGGGTCGCCGACTCGCTCTCGGACAGGTAGTAGATGACCTCCCGGAGCAGGATCGCGTCGAACCGGTCCGGGGTGTCGAAGGTACGGATGTCGGCGACCTCGAACGAGGTGTCCGGACGGCCGATCGCGCGGGCCTGGTCGATCGCCCGGCGGCTGATGTCGACCCCGTGGTAGCGCCGGTACCGCCCCGGGGCGAGCGGCAGATTGGCGCTGGTACCGCAGCCGAGGTCCAGGATCGTCGGGTCCGGGGCCCACCGTGCGATGAGCGACAGCGGCATGCCGCCATCGGACATCCCGTCGAGAAAGCGCCAGAGGCCCAGCGCGTACTGGGCGTTCCACAGCGCCGCGTTCATTCTCCGGTTCGGCCGGACCAGCTTCCGCAGCGGCGCCATCGTCAGCCGGGCCACCACCCGGACCAGGGGATTCGTCATCAGCTCACCGACCTTTCCGACTTCTCCGATCGCGTCGCCGCCGGTCTGTCCCGACCGTGCCGGCGCCGATGCAGGTACTGGGCCAGCAGCAGCCCGCCCGCACCGACCGCGACCTCGCTGAGCGCGCAGACCAGCCGGCTGGCCAGCACCACCGGGGTGGCGACCGACGCCGGCATCACGGTGACCAGGCCGACCATCAGGACGGCCTCCCGGACCCCGAGGCCGTCCGGGACGAGCATGACCAGCAGGCCGGCCACGGTGGCGGCCGCGAAGCCCGCGACGCAGACCAGATAGGACCGCAGCGGTGGAGCGCCGGCGGTGACCGCGAGCAGCCAGAGGTGGTGCCCCGAGATCACCCAGGACAGCGACTGCGTGACGATGGCCCGGCGTACCCCGGCCCGGGACGCCGTGACCTGCGGGGGTCGGCGACGCAGTAGCCGGGCCAGCGCGTCCAGTCCTCGGTTGAGCAGCTCGGGCCGGACGAACAGTACGGCCAGCGGCAGTACGGCCAGCAGCAGCCAACCGGTCGCCCCGGGCAGTACGCCGGGCCCGGCGGCGAGCGCGACGGTCATCCCGGTCAGCGCCACGACCGTCCAACTGAGGAGGAAGACGCCGGCCAGCCGGACCGGGCCGACGTCGATCTCCTTGCCCATCCGCAACAGCACCGGCAGCGCGACGAAACGGCCCGGCACGAACTTGGCGAGGAACCCGACGAAGAACAACCGGGCGGCGGTCCACCGGTCCACCGCCGCACCCAGGTCGGCGAAGAGGGCCTGCCAGGAGACCAGCCCGAGCAGCAGCCCGACCGCGTTGACCAGCAGCGCGCCGATCAGGACCACGGTGACCTGCGCCGGATCCAGCCGTTGCGCCAGCGATCTGACCGGGGTCCAGTCCTGGCTCCGCAGGAACAGCACCAGCCCGGCCGCCAGCGCCAGCACGAAGACCACCGTCAGCGCCCGGTTCGCCAGCCGCCACCAGGTGTGTCCACCGGCTCCGGCCGTCCGCCGGCCCGCCTCGGCGGGCGCGAGGGTGCTCATCGTCCCCCCTCGTTTTGCTCGGCGTCCCGGCGAGCTGTCCAGAGCCGGCTGGTTCGCCGGGCCATCGCCCGCGCCACCCCGAGCGTCAGGCCGGCGAACTCCGTGAGGTGGGTCAGGAAGCGGATCAGCGTCGCGTAGAGCAGGAACCCCGGTCCGCGCTGGCGGAGCGCGAACGTCAACAGCTCCCGGTCGGCGGCGAGGAATCCGGCCAGCAGGGCCAGCGGCACGGCCAGCAGCCAGGGCGAGGCGACGGCGAGAGGCAGGGTGGCCACCGCCGACGCGCTGGCGAGCATGCCGGCAAGGGAGCCGAGGTCGATGCGGTGTGGATCCCGCCGCTCCGGACCGGACGCCGACCCCGATCCGTCCGCCGGAAGCGGATCTCCTGCCGAGGTGGCGACCGCCGGGCGCGGTCCGGGCATCGCCGGTGGTGTCCACCGGGCCACCACCACCGCCCCGGCATAGGTCAGCGCCCGCCGGAAAAGCTCCGAGAGGTACGGCCAGAGCCGGTCCACGTCGTCGTGCCGGCCGATGACCCGGTCACTCGTCCGGATCTCGTACGACGCCGGCAGGCGGGTGCCGAACTCGACGTCCTCGGCGTCGCGGAGCCGTTCGTCGAAGCCGCCGACGGCATCGAAGACGGGCCGGGGGACCGCGGTGAGCGCGAACATGGTGCTGGAGGTCACGCCGACGGCCCGGCGCCGCCAGTAGTGCTCGAACAGCGTCTTGTAGGACTCGACCGGCCCGTCCGCGAACAGCGGGTGCAGGTCGTAGATCCCCTGCACGACGCCGCAGCGCGGATGCTCCCGCAGCGCCCCGACCGCCGCGGCCAGCGCGTCCGGGGCCAGTGCGATGTCCGAGTCGACGAAGAACAGCACCTCGCCGGTTGCCCGGGCGGCCCCGGCGTTGCGGGCCGCCGAGACGCCCCGGTTGGCGGGGAAGGCGAGCAGGGTGCAGGGGAATCCGGCCGCGATCTGTCGGGACCGGTCCGTGCTGGCGTCGTCGACGACGATCACCTCGGCCGGCGGAAGAGTCTGCGCGTAGACCGCCGTCAGACAGGCCCGGAGCGTCTTCTCCTTGTTGTAGTTGGGGATCACCACCGACACCCGTACGGCGTCGGTTCGGGCGGGTGCGGGGGTGCCCCCGCCGTGCTCGACCCGGTCGGGCCGGTACGCCCCGTCCCGCTCCGCAGCGCCGTACGCCGGGGTGCCGGTCTGCCGGGCGGTCCGGGCCGCCTGGCGGAGCGGGACCGGGAGCCAGCCGAGCAGGACGAGCCCGGTCAGCACGTACAGGTTGCTGTAGAGCAGTGCCCAGTCGTCGAAGTGGAGATCCTGGCCCCGCAGCCCCACGAGCACCCAGCCGGTGCCCGCCACGAAGGCGAGCCAGCCCAGGCCCACGGCGGCGAGCCCGACCCGGCTGCGGAGCCGCCAGGCCCGCTCGGCGAGCACGGCCAGGGCTGGCACCGCCCAGACCCAGTGGTGGTGCCACGAGATCGGGGAGACCAGCAGGCCGGTCGTCGCGCAGGCCAGCACCCCGAGCAGTTCCTCGCCGGCCCGCACACACCAGACCGCGACGGCGAGGCCGGCGGCGCCGACGAGCGCCACCAGCAGCCATCCGAGCCGCAGATCGCCGGAGTCGGTCAGCCGGGCCAGCGCGCCGGGCAGGGACTGGTTCAGGATCGTCCGGAGGTCGGCGGTGACCCGGGAGGTGTCCAGGATCGCGCCGGACCAGTACGCCGACGAGTCCTCCGGCCGCCAGCAGAACCCGACGGCGACGGTGCCGAGGAACCCGCCGACCGCCGTCGCCGCGGCCCGTACCCGGCCGGTGGCGAGCAGGAGCACCACGAAGACGAGCGGGGTGAGCTTGATTCCGGCGGCGACCCCCACCCCGAGGCCGTACCACCAGCGGTGCTGATCGCCGGTCAGGTCGACCAGCACGATCAGCATCAGGAACAGGCCGACCTGGCCGACCTGCAGGTGACCCGACACCGCGAACATCGGCAGCGCGGCGACCGTGCCGACCAGCGTCAGTGTTCCGAGACGCGGGTCCGGCACCCCGGTCGAGCGCAGCGCCAGCCGGAGCACCGCCGCCAGCGCGAGCATCGAGCCGAGTGTCCAGATCCCGATCGCGACCTGCGGGCCGACGGCCGCGAAGGGCTGGAACAGCAGCGCCGCGAACGGCGGGTAGGTGAAGCCCAGTTCGATCCCGTCCGCGCCGCGCACGGCCACCTGGTAGAGACCGCCGTCGCCGGCTTCGGCGGCGGACCCGCCGGCCCGGTAGACGGCGAGATCGCCCCAGTACCGGCCGGTGACCCGGTGCACCGCGACGGCCCCGACGGCGACCAGCGTCGCGAGCAGTGCCACGGCGGCACCCCCGGAAGCCGCACCGATCCGGGGCCGGAGCGGCACGTTCGTAGCGGTAGCGGGCGCCATCACCGATCTCCCTCCGTGGCCGGCGGGCACACGCTAACAATCGACCTACCGCGATTTCTGGAACGTGTCTGGATTACCCAGCGTCCAGAGCGGGTGGCGTTGTCCCGTACCGGAAATCGGCGATCCGGCCATCCGCGGGGTGCACCGGCGGTGGGGCCGCGGACCTGCCGGCCCGAATCCGCTGGGCGCCCGGTGCTCCGATCGGGAACGGTCGGCGTCCGTCACTGTCGATCGGCGACGACGCAGACACGGAAGGTAGTCATGAACAATCCGACCGTACGACGAACCGGCGGGCCGGCGCGGGAAATCATTGACGCCAGCAAACCGACCGATCCTCCTCCCTCCATGGTGGAAACGATGACGAAGCAGTGGGAAGGCTCGGAACCGCCCCGGGTGATCGCGGTGGCCCGGTTCCTCGGAGTGCTCAGCGCGATCGGCGTGTTCGTCATCTATCTCGCCGGGCTCGCGGTCTCCTACCGGGCCGCGGGCGGCCTCGACGTGGAGGTTTCCGACTCGCCAGCCTGGCTCTATCCCGTCGTGGTGGTCGGTCTGGTGATCGTCGGCAGCCTCGGGTTGGTCGCGGCCACCATCGATCCGCAGCGGACGTCCCGGGTCTACCCCTGGCTGCTGGTCGGCATCGGTACCGTCACCCAGATCCTCTTCGGGTTGGTGCTGACCGACCAGTCGCTCGACCCCCGGAACATCGCGGTGATCGTGCTGCCGCCGTTCACCGCCGCGCTCTCCATCGCCGAGTTCGCCCGCGAGCTGCGCAACCTGCTCCGCCCGCAGTCCTGATCAGCGGATGCGACAGGTCACTCCCGGCCGACCTCCCGATCCCGGCGTACCGTCGTCTTGCGGCCCTTGATGGTGCTCTGCCGCAGCCGGGCGATCACCTCGTCCGCGGCGGACCGTGGCACCTCGACCAGCGAGAACCGGTCGGCGATCTCGATCGACCCGATCTCCCGGCCGCTGACCCGGGTCTCGCCGGTGATCGCACCGACCAGGTCCTGCGGGCGGATTCCGGCCCGGCGTCCGACGCCGATGAACAGGCACGCCATGTCGGCCGACCGGGACCGACCGGCACCGGTACGCCGGTCGTCCCGACCGCCGTCCCGACCGCCGTCGCGGCGGGGACGGCTGTCCCGGTCGCCCCGGAACGCCACCTGCGGGATGTCCTCCTCGTCGACCGCGCCGCCCGTCGACTCGTGCGCCAGCCGCACCGCGGCGAGGGCCACCTCCATCACGTCGAACTCGTCGGTGAGGGTCTCCACGATCACCCGGAACGGATCCAGGTCGTCCTCGAGCAGGCTCTCGTGCAGCGCGGCCCGGGTCATCTCCAGGCGCCGGGTCCGCAGGTCGGCCACGGTCGGAATCTTGTCGATCGAGATCCGTTGCCCGGTGGTCCGCTCGATGGTCTTGAGCATCCGGTGTTCCCGGGGTTCCGCCAGGGTGATCGCGATCCCCTGCCGGCCGGCCCGGCCGACCCGGCCGATCCGGTGCACGTACGACTCCGGCGCGGACGGCACGTCGTAGTTGACCACGTGGGTGAGCTGCTCGATGTCCAGCCCCCGGGCGGCCACGTCGGTCGCCACCAGCAGGTCTGCGGTGCCCGCCCGGAGCCGGCCCATCACCCGGTCGCGCTGCTCCTGGGTCATCCCGCCGTGCAGTGCCTCGGCCCGGTATCCCCGACCGTTCATGGTCTCGGTGAGCCGGTCGACCTCCTCCCGGCTGCGGCAGAAGACGATGGCCGCGGTCGGCGCCTCGACGTCGAGGATCCGGCCGAGCGCCGCCGGCTTGTGCGATCGCGCGACGACGTACGCGGTCTGCCGGACCAGTGGCGCCGTGCCGGAGGGGGCCGGCTGGCGGCCGATCTCGATCCGGGCCGGATCGCGCAGGTGCTGTCGGGCCATCCCGTCGATCCGGCTCGGCATCGTCGCGGAGAACAGCACCGTCTGCCGCTGCTCGGGCACGTGTTGCAGGATCGCCTCGATGTCCTCGGCGAAACCCATGTCCAGCATCTCGTCCGCCTCGTCCAGCACCACCGTGACGAGGCTGCCCAGCCGCAACGTGTCCCGGGAGATGTGGTCCAGTGCCCGCCCCGGGGTGGCCACCACGACGTCGACTCCGCCGTCCAGCACCCGCAACTGCCGGGCGATCGGCTGTCCGCCGTAGATCGGCAGCACCCGTACGCCGAGGTCCCGACCGTACCGGTGGATCGCCTCGGAGACCTGGACGGCCAGTTCGCGGGTCGGTACCAGGATCAGCGCCGTCGGCTCCCCGGAGCGGCGGTCGGCCGGCATCCGCTGCAGTAGTGGTAGCGCGAAAGCGGCGGTCTTTCCGGTTCCGGTGGCCGCCTGTCCGAGCAGGTCACGCCCGGCCAGCAGCGGTGGGATCGCCTCCCGCTGGATCGCGGTCGGCTCCTCGTAGCCCAGCGTGCTCAGCGCGTCGAGGAGTTCGGCCCGCAGCCCAAGATCGGCGAAGGTGGCGGAGTCGTCGTCGGTGCCGTCGGGGCTCGTGGTGACCACCGGATCCGGTGGTGCGCTTTCGGAACTCATACCGTCAGCCTTCCACCACGCCGGAGTGCGTGGCTCGGCGACCGGCCATCCGGGCCGCCCGGGGGGTGGTCCGGGCCCGGCGCCGGCTCGTCCGGCCCGGTCAAACGGCTGATGTGATCGGTGGATCGGCGCTGGTCGAGCGTTCCGCGCCCGGCCGGGATCCGAGTCCTCGGAGGGGCGGAACCTGTAACTTCACCGTAACTTCACCGCCCCTCAACGGGCATTCAGCCCGTCCCTGCACTATGCTGCCGGCAGAACCAAGTCGTCCGTAGTCGTGGAATACAACACCGTATTGGTCAGGTGGCTGGTGGATGAGTGATCGCCGTAAGGATCAGAGTGACAGGTCCGGGACCGAGTCGGGCGGATCCGCCCGGGCACTGGGAACACGGGACCGGCTGCTTCGCGCGGCGATGGATCTCTTCGCCGAGCAGGGCTACCGGAAGACCACCATCGGGGAGATCGAGGCGCGGGCCGGCCTGGCACCGCGATCCGGGGCGCTCTACCAGTACTTCGCCAGCAAGGAGGAGGTGCTCCGGGCCGGCATCGAGCGGCACATCGAACAGTTGAGCGTGCTCACCTCCGCGCTCGACCTGCTGCCGCTGGCCGACCTCCGGTCCGAGATCATCCTGCTCGGGCGGTGGAACCTCCAGGACCTGAACCGCCGGGAACCGCTGTACCGGCTGGTCCGGCAGGAGGGCGAGGTCGTTCCCGGGCTCCTCGACCAGCTACGGGAGGCCGTACACGACAGCCCGCACCGGCGGATCGCGGAGTGGATCAGCCGCAGCGCCGAGGCCGCCGGCACCGCGCACGTGGACGCCGAAGCACTGGCCCTCATCGTCGCCGGCTCGATGGGCCACTACCGCACGCTTGAGTCGATCTACGGACGTAAGCCGCTCGACATCGACGACGAACGGTTCCTTGCCACCTGGGTCGAGGTGTGCATCGCCATCGCCCAGCACTTCGGCCTCGACGCCGCCCGGGACAGCACGTACGGCCGCGACGGTTTCGCTCGTCCCGACCGACCCAGGAGCGCCAGGAAAGAGGACTCCGCGCATGCCAGAGACACCTGACGCCAGGGCCCGTGCCCGGCGGGTACTCGCCGTCTGTTCCCTCGCCGCCTTCATGGCCTTCCTGGACGTCACCATCGTCAACGTCGCCTTCCCGGATCTCCAGCGTTACTTCCCCACGGTGCGCGAGGACGAACTGTCCTGGGTGCTCAACGGCTACAACGTGGTCTTCTCCGCGGCCCTGGTCCCGGCCGGTCGACTCGCCGACATGGTGGGCCGGCGGCGGCTGTTCCTGATCGGGCTGCTCCTGTTCACGGTGGCGTCGGCGGGCTGCGCCGCGGCCCCGTCCGTCTGGTGGCTGATCGCGGCCCGCGTCGTGCAGGCGATCGGCGCGGCGGCGGTGATCCCGAGTTCGATCGCCCTGCTGCTCCACGAGTACCCGGCGGAGCGCCGGCTCGCCGCCACCTCCATGCTGGGCGCCTGCGCGGCCGCCGCCGCGGCCTTCGGGCCCACCGTCGGCGGCGTGCTGATCGAGGTGCTCGACTGGCGGCTGGTCTTCCTGGTCAACGTGCCGATCGGGGTGGCGACGATGATCTGGGGCGCGCGCGTACTGCGGGAGTCGGCGGACCAGCGACGGGGCAGGATGCCCGACCTGCTCGGTGCCGCCGCCCTCGCGCTGGGGCTCGGCGCGCTGGCGCTGACGATAACCAAGGGCAACGACTGGGGCTGGACCAGTGCCCGTACGCTCGGTCCCTTCGCCGGGTCGTTCGGCCTGATCGGCCTGGCGCTCTGGAGATCCGCGCGACATCCCGCACCCGTGGTGGAACTCGGTCTGCTCCGGCTCCGTCCGGTCGCGGCCGGCAACGCCGCCCTGGTCCTGTTCTCCATCGGGATCTACGGCAAAATTCTGGTAGATGTGCTCTATCTCAGTAATGTGTGGCATCTTCGGCCGGTGTTGACGGGATTGGCACTCGCGCCGGGCCCGTTGATAACCGCCGCGTGTGCGCCGGTCGCCGGAATCTTGGCCGACCGATTCGGCGGAAAGCGGATCGCCGGTATCGGTGTGGTGGTGTACGGGCTTGGTTGCGTGTGGTTTGCCACGGTTCCTGGAGTTGAGCTCAATTATCTGACTGAATGGTTGCCAGGTTCGTTCCTTACTGGTATTGGAAACGCGATGGCTTTTCCCGTGTTGACCGGAGTTGCCGTCGCGTCGCTTCCGGTCTCCCGGTTCGCCACCGGCAGCGCGGTCAACGCCACGGCCCGACAGGTCGGTGCCGCCCTCGGGGTCGCGGTGGTGGTGGCCATCCTGGGCTCGCTCAGCGGACCCGAGAGCCGGGACGCCCTGCTACGCGGGTTCTGGTGCACGGGCGCGGCGTCCGGACTGGCCCTGTTCGCGGTGCTTGCCCTGCGCCGGTCCCCGGCCGTGCTGCCGGTCGGAGCGGGTCCACCGCTGTCCGCGTCCAGCGCGCAGGACCGGGTCGGCTGAGCCTGCGCCCGACCCGGTCCTGCCGGGATCCACTCAGCCGCCGACCAGGATGGTCAGCACGGCCAGCACCGAGATGAACACCGCCGCGCAGCTCGCCGCCACCGTGGTGATCCGCCGGTTGACCAGCTCTCCCATCAGCGACGCGTCCCGGGTGAAGAACACCAGCGGCCAGAGCGCGAAGGGGATGCCGATGCTCAGCGTGACCTGGCTGAGCACCAGCGCTCTGGTCGGCTCCAGGCCCAGGGCCAGGATGCCGAGCGCCGGCACGATGGTGACCAGCCGGCGCACGGTCACCGGGATGGACCGACGGAGGAAGCCGGCGAGGATGACCGAGCCGGCGTACGTGCCGACCGAGGAGGAGACCAGCCCCGACACGAGCAGGGCCAACCCGAAACAGGCCGCCGCGAGCGCACCGGACCGCTCGTCGAAGAGGTGGTACGCCTGCTCGAGTTCGGTGACGCCGCTGCCGGCCAGGCTGCCCGCGGCTATCGCGATCAGCATGACGTTGGTGGCACCGGCCACCAGCATCGCCGCCACCACGTCGATCCGGGTGGCGGTCAGCAGCCGCCGCCGGGCCGGAACGGTGCGAACCACGCCGAAGCGGTCCCGGATCAGCGCGGAGTGCAGGTAGATCGCGTGCGGCATGATCGTGGCGCCGAGGATCGCCGCGGCGAGCAGGATGGCGCCCTGGTCCGGCAAGTCGGGTATCACACCGCCGGCCAGGCCTCGAGGTGAGGGCTCGGCGGTGACGGCCGCGTAGCCGAAGCCGAGAAAGATCAGCGCCAGCATCGCCGCGGTGAGCCGCTCGAAGCTCCGCTGCCCGTGCCGGGTCTGCACGATCAGCAGGACGAACGCGACGGCGCCGGTCAGCAGCCCGCCGGCCAGCAGCGGCACACCGAACAGCAGGTAGAGGGCGACGGCACCGCCGAGCACCTCGGCGACGTCGGTGGCGATGGCCACCACCTCGGCCTGGCCCCAGAGCAGGTAGACCACCGGCCTGGGAAACCGTTCACGGCAGAGTTCCGGCAGGGTACGACCGGTGGCGAGGCCGAGCTTCGCCGACAGGTACTGGGTAAGCACGGCGAGCAGATTCGCGAGCACCACGACCCAGACCAGTTGGTACGCGTACTGGGAGCCGGCCGACACGTTCGTCGCCACGTTGCCGGGGTCGACGTAGGCGATCGCCGCTACGAACGCCGGACCCAGCCGAATGACAAGGTGTCCGAGGGGCATCTTGCCGGTAATGGATGAGTTCAGCTTCGGTGAATGATGTGCGACATTACTCTGGGCGCTCGAACGGGTACCATTCTGTGATCGCACCGTGCCTCCAGTCTGCGTAGGTACGCATCCCCCGGCGGGTAATTCGTCAAGTTTCACAACTCGCCTGAGGGCCCTCAATACGGACGTTGTGACGGATCACCGTCTTGAGGTTGCTCCTTATATTGTTGACTTCATGTAGTCGTAGTTTGTACGCTTCGACGCTGTCAAGGCTTTAGATTCCCGGCTGATTGGCCGCATCGGCTTGACTGATCAAGTTGCTTGTTTGGGGGGCCACATGCGACTTGCACCGCAACCTTCTTCGGTCGCCACCCCCGTGCCCGGTGCGCGGGTGCCGGCCCAACGCACGATCGTCGGGCCCGGCGCCGTCGCCGCCGTACCGGCGGAGGCCGAGGCGATCACCGGCGTTCCGGCGGCGCAACTCCGCGCCGTCCTCGTCGTCGGCCCGGGATTCGACACCCGGTCCTGGGCCGAGCGGATGGTCGCCGCGCTGCGACCGCTGCCGATCCGGCGGTACGTCCACCCGGGCCCGGCAACCCCCGACGGCGTGTTGCGACTGGCACGGCTGCTCCGCGGAAGCCGCCCCGAGATCGTGCTGGCGGTCGGCGGTGGCACCGTGCTCGACACCGTGAAGGCGGCGGTGGCGCTACAGCCGTACCCCGACCTCGACGAGCGCGACGTGGCGCGGGGGTGCGACGACCCCGAACTGCGGCGGCGCTGGCCGGTCGACGCTCCCGCCCGACCGGCGGTGGTCGCGGTGCCCAGCACCCCGGGCACCGGAGCCGAGGCCACCCCGTTCGCCACCCTCTGGGACACCGCCGCCGGCCGGAAGCTCTCCCTGGCCGGTCCCGAGCTGCTGCCCCGGACCGTGATCCTCGATCCGGACCTGCTCGTGGGGCTGGACCGGACCGTCCTCGCCTGCGCCGTGCTGGACACGATCTGCCAGGGCGCCGAGGCAGCCTGGTCGATCCGCTCCACCCCGGCGTCGACCGCCTTCGGCCTGAGCGCACTCGGCGCCGCCGCCGGTGTGCTGGACCGGCTCGTCGCCGGACGACTCGACGACGCCGGGCGAGAAGCCCTGCTCCTCGCCGGCCACCACTCCGGCAGGGCCATCGCCGAGGCACCGACCTCGTCCTGTCACGCCATCTCGTACCCGCTGACCCTGTGGTTGGGGCTGGCGCACGGGCACGCGTGCGGGGTGAGCCTGCCGAGGTTGCTGCGTCACAACGCGGATGTGACCACGGCGGACTGTGCGGACCCGCGGGGTGTCCGGCACGTCCGGGCGGTGGTCGACCGGATCGCCATGGCCCTGGGCGCCGACGTGGCGGCATCCGGGCCGGACGGAGCAGGCGGGCCGGACGGAGCAGGCGCCGCACGGGCCGCTGCCGCCGCCGCACGGGTCGAACGGCTGCTCGTCGGAGCCGGTCTGACGCCCCTGGAAGGGCTACCCGTCGACGCGCACGACCTGGCCGTCGAGGCCCTCAACTACCCCCGATGCCACGACAATCCGCGCCGGCTGGACGTCCCCGTCCTCAGCCGGCTCCTCGGCACTCCGCTGGGACTGGAGGAGTCATGCTCGTAGACCCGTTCAAGGTCGCGCACTGGATGAACGCCCGCAAGCACACCGCGACGCAGGTCGCCGAACTCGCCGGGGTGCCCGGGGAAGAGTTGACCGGCCTGCTCGGCGGCGGCATCGCCGAGGTCGACGACGCGCTGCTGGGCCGCATCGCGCTCGCACTGCGCGTCGATCCGGCCCAACTCTGTGCCCAGGGCGCCCGGGACCTGACCGTCGTACACCAGACGGCGGACGCGCTCGCCGCCACCTGCCGGCCGATCCAGCGCGACGGAATCCACTTCTACAACTACTACTCGATGGCGGCGCCGCCCGGCCGGGTGGCGCCGGTCATCCTCGACATCCTCTGCCCGGCCGACCGGCTGCCCGCGCTCAACAACGGGCACCTGGAACCGGCCATCACGGTCAACCTCGGCCCGGGAGACATCCACGGCCGGTGGGGACCGGAACTCACCCCGCAGACCTGGCAGGTGTTGCACGCCAACCCCGGCGACGACCCGTGGATCGTCGGCGACTCGTACGTCGAACCGTCGTACTGCCCGCACAGCTACTCGCTCGCCGGTGCCGCGCCGGCCCGGATCGTCTCCTACACCGGACAGTCGAACATGGCGCCGGTGATCGAGGAGGCGAACGCGTGGTCGGACAGCGCCTATGCCCGGTACCTCGAACTGCTCGACGGCGGGCTCTCCCCGGGAGACCTGCTGGACCTGCTGCTGGCCCGGCGCGGCTACCAACGGTCCTCCGCCGCCGAGGCGATCGGCGTCGACCCGGCGGCGCTGGACAAGGCGGTCAGCGACCCGGTGGCCGGGATCCCCGTGCTCCGGGCCCTGGCCCGGACGGTGGGACTGGACTACCGCCTGCTGCTGCCGGCCGAGCGGAGCCACGACGCGGTCGGCAAGTCGTACCGGGACGTGCCGGACGCCCGCGCCTCGCGCCGCCGGCTCGGCCCGTACGAGGTGGCCTCGATGGCGAGCGCCCCGCACCTGCCGGACCTCACCGGGCTCTACCTGCGGGTCGACCCGGACGCCGCCGAGCTGCCCGGTGCCGACCTGGTGGAGCCGGCCGAGTCGCACTACCTCGTCGCCGGCGGCGAACTCACCCTCGACTGGGACGACGCGCAGGGGCAGCGCCAGAGCACCACCCTCTCCGCCGACGGCTCGGCCTGGGTCGGCCCGTTCGTCCGGCACCGCTGGTCCGGTGACGGGGCACTGCTGAAGTTCGGCTCCGGCTCCCACGTCGGCTATCTCGACCTGGTCGAACTGACCAACACGTACGCACCGGCGGCGACCGCCCGACGAGGCCGCCGCGACCTGTCCAGCTGGGGATACGACGAGGGATAGGTGGCAACGATGCGAGTGGTCTACACCGACCCGGCCTGGGCGCTCGACGCCAGCGGCCGACCCGATCCGAACCGCGCCGACCTGGAACGCGGCATCCTCGGACCGGACGTCGACGTCGAGATCGGCCCGTTCCACAGCGGAGCCGACCTCGACCCGACCGGCGACCCGGAGGTCGCCCCGAACGCCGACAGCGGCTTCGTGACCTCCGGCGACCAGTTGCTCGACGCGGCCCGGGGCGCCGACGCACTGGTCATCTACCGGTGCCAGGTCACCTCGGAACTCGTCGAGGCACTCCGGCCGAGCTGCCGGGTGGTCGCCCGCAGCGGCGTCGGCTTCGACAACCTCCGTCCCGACCTGCTCGCCACCGCCGGCATCTACGGATTCAACGTGCCGGACTACTGCGGCGACGAGGTGAGCACCCACACCGTGGCGCTGCTGCTCGGACTGGAGCGGCAGATCTGCGTACAGGACCGGCTGGTCCGGGACAACCGGTGGGGAATCCACCGGGGCGGCATACCGCGCCGCACCTGCGAACGTACGGTCGGGATCGTCGGCTTCGGCCGGATCGGCCGGGCCAGCGCCCGCAAGCTCCAGCCGTTCTACCACCACGTCCTGGCCCACGATCCGTACGTGGCGGCCGACCTGATGGCCAGCCACGGCGTCACACCGGTCCGGAGCCTCGGCGAGTTGTTCGCCGCGGCGGACGCCGTGGTGGTCCACGCGGCGCTGACCCCGGAAACGGACGGGCTGATCGGTGCGGCGGCACTCGGGGCCGCCGCACCGGGAACCCTGCTGGTCAACACGGCCCGGGGCAAACTCGTCGACACCACCGCCGTGCTCGACGCACTCGACACGGGTCAACTGGCCGGCTTCGCCTCCGACGTCTTCGCGCCCGAGGACCCGAACGCATCACCCACCGCCCGCAAGTTGCTCGCCCGGAACGACGTGATCGTCAGCTCCCATCGCGCGTTCCTGTCCGCCGAATCCGAGTTGAGCCTGCGCCGCCGTATCGCCGCGGGCATCCGTGCGGTGCTCGTCGACGACGCACCGCCGCCCGAGGGACGGCTGGCGTGAACACCAACGGCCGCCACCGCAGCCAGCTCGCCACTTCTTTGGAGGAACGTTGACCACATCGGAAGAAACCGGTCCGGGCCCGACCACGGGCCAGCGCCCCAGCAGCATGTCGCCGGGCGACCAGCTCCGCCGCCTGCTCGTCGACGACACGCCCTGCGTCCTGATGGGCGTGCACGACGGGCTCAGCGCCCGGATCGCGGTCGAGGAGGGATTCCGCGCCCTCTGGGCGTCCGGACTCTGCATCTCCACCGCCCTCGGCGTACGCGACAGCGACGAGGCGTCCTGGACACAACTGCTGAACAGCGTCGAGAGCATGGTGGACAACACCCGGGTACCGGTGCTCGTCGACGGTGACACCGGGCACGGCAACTTCAACACCGCGCGCCGGTTCGCCAGCCGGGCCGAACGGATCGGTGCCGCCGGAGTCTGCTTCGAGGACAAGACCTTCCCCAAGATGAACTCCTTCTTCGGGGTGGGGCACGAACTGGTGCCGATCGCCGAGTTCTGCGGAAAGATCAAGGCCTGCAAGGACGGGCAGCAGGACCCGGGCTTCGTCGTCGTCGCCCGCACCGAGGCGTTCATCGCCGGCCAGCCCGTCGAGGAGGCGGTGGCCAGGGCCGAGGCGTACGCGGCCGCCGGCGCCGACGCCATCTTCGTGCACTCCCGGCAACCGACGGCGGTGGAGATCGCCGCCTTCTCGGCCCGATGGCATGGCCGGGTGCCGATCGTGATCGCACCGACGACGTACCACCGGACCACGCTGGACGAGTTCCGGCAGATCGGGGTCGGCGGGGTCATCTGGGCGAACCAGAGCATGCGGGCCGCGTTCAGCGCGATGCGCAAGGCCTGCCGCGACATGCGGTCGAGCGGGGTGATCAGCGGCGTCGAGGAGGAGATCGCCTCGCTCAAGGAGGTCTTCGCACTGCTGGGCTACGAGGACCTGGAGCGGGAGGAGCGGCGGTACGCCTCCTTCGACCCGCCGGTGCTGTCCACGGTGACCGGGGGGAACGCTCCATGATCCGTGCCGAAGAGCTGATGGGAGCCCTGGTCGACCACTCGGTCACCATGGTGACCGGGGTGCCGTGCTCCTTCCTCACCCCGGTCATCAACCGGGCCATCAGCGATCCGAGGGTGCGCTACCTCGCCGCCACCCAGGAGGGCGAGGCGGCGGCGATCGCGGCCGGTGCCTGGCTGGGTGGCGGGCTCGGCTGTGTCATCAGTCAGAACTCCGGTCTCGGCAACATGGTCAACCCGCTGACCTCGCTGCTGCACCCGGCCAACATCCCGGCGCTGCTGCTGGTCACCTGGCGGGGTGAACCCGGCCGCCCCGACGAGCCGCAGCACGCTCAGATGGGGCGGATCACGCCGGGGCTGCTCGACCTGATGGAGGTGCCGCACGCGACGCTGCCGGCCGACCCGGCCGAGCTGTCCGACGCGTTCGCGGTGGCCACCGGCGAGCTGCTCCGGGCCGAGCGGCCGTACGCCTTCGTGATTCCGAAGGGGACGGTCGCGGCGGAGCCACTCTGCGAGTCCGCGCTGCCCCGACGTACCGGCCGGGTCGTCCGGCACCTGCCCGACGGTCCGGCACCCAGCCGGTGGGCGGCGCTCGAGTGCCTGCTGTCCGAGTTGCCGGAGAGTGCCGCCGTCGTGGCGACCACCGGGATGACCAGTCGGGAACTGTACGAGATCGCCGACCGCGACCAGCACTTCTACCTGGTCGGCGCGATGGGTTCGGCCGGAGCGGTGGGGCTCGGGGTGGCCGCGCACACCACCCGGCCGGTGGTGGTGGTCGACGGCGACGGCGCCCTGCTGATGCGGCTCGGTGGCCTCGCCACGATCGGGGCGTACGGGGGTGACAACCTCGTGCACGTCGTGCTGGACAACGGCGTGCACGACTCGACCGGGGGACAGCGCACGCTCTCGTCCACCGTGGACCTGGTCGCCGCCGCCGCCTCCTGCGGCTACCGGCAACTGCACGACTGCACCCGGCCCGAGGCGTTCCGGGTGGCGCTCGGGGCGGCGCTGGCCGGGCCCGGGCCGAGCCTGGTCCGGCTCCGCACCAGGCCGGGATCCCGCAGTGGGCTGGGCCGTCCGGCGGTGACCCCGGCGGAGGTGGCCCGGCGGTTCCGGCGGTTCGTCACCGCCGCCCCCGCCCCGGACAGGGTGGGCGCGGACGAAGTGCTGGGGGTCGGGGCGTGACCGGTATCCGGGTGACCTTCGCCGGCTCGGGCGACGCGTTCGGCAGCGGCGGGCGGCTGCAGACCTGCGTACACCTGAGTCCGGCGGACGGCCCGCCGGTGCTGCTCGACTGTGGAGCGACCGCCCTGATCGGGCTGAAGCGGCACGGTATCGAGCCGAACGACGTCGGCACCGTGGTCCTGTCACACCTGCACGGCGACCACTTCGCCGGACTGCCGTACCTGATCCTCGACGGTCAGTTCCGGCGGCGGACCGCGCCGCTGGAGGTGATCGGGCCGCCGGGCACCCAGGAGCGGCTGCGTCAGGCCATGGAGTTGCTCTTTCCCGGCTCGACCCGGATCACCCGGCGCTTCGAGGTGACGGTCCGCGAGATCGAGCCGCACGGCCGGCTCGATCTCGCGGAGCTGACGGTGCAGGCGTACCCGGCGGAGCACTTCGCCGGTGCGCCCGCGCTCTGCCTGCGGATCGGGCTCGCCGGTCGGGTCATCGCCTACAGCGGCGACACCGCCTGGACCGAGACCCTGGTCACCGTGGCCGACGGGGCGGATCTGTTCGTCTGCGAGGCGTACACGGTCACCCGGGCGGTGCCGTTCCACCTGCACCTGCCGATGCTCCGGGACAACCTTCCCCGGCTCACCTGCCGGCGGATCGTCCTCACCCACGCCGGGCCCGACGTCCTCGCCAGCGCCGGCTCGCTCGACCTCGAACCGCACCTCGAACTGGCCGACGACGATCTCGTTCTCGACGTCTAGACGATCCGGAGGATCCGGTGGACCATCCCTACCCACTCGGCGTCATCCACGGCAGGTTCCAACCCCTGCACCTCGGACACCTGGAATACCTGCTCGCCGGTGCCGCCCGCTGCGACACGCTCGTCGTGGGCATCACCAACCCGGACCCGTTCCAGACCGCCGAGGAACCCACCGATCCGGTACGGGGGTCGGTGGCGGCGAACCCGTGCACGTACTACGAGCGGTACCTGATGGCGGAGGCCGCGCTCACCGAGGCGGGTGTGCCGCACCACCGGCTGCGGATCGTGCCGTTCCCGCACAGCTTCCCGGAACGGCTGCGCTACTACGCGCCGCCGGAGGCCGTCTACCTGCTGACCATCTACGACGACTGGGGCGCGGAGAAGCTCGACCGCCTCGGCGCGCTCGGCCTGACGACCGAGGTGATGTGGCGCCGGGTCGAGAAACCGATCAGCGGCGGCCGGGTACGCCGGGCCATCGCCGCGAACGCCGACTGGGAGCAACTGGTCCCGCCCGCGGTTGCCTCCGTGATCAAGGAGTGTGGGATCGATGCGCGAATCCGTGGTTGAGCGGGCGGACCCGGCGGATTCCGCTGCGGGCGACGGCCGGGTCTTCGTGGTCGCGCTCTGCGGCGGCGGTGACCGGCCGATCGCGGAGCTGGCCGACCGGACCCCGTTCGAGGCGGCGGCCACCCCGCACCTCGACGAGCTGGCCCGGACCGGATGCAGCGGTCTGCTGGAGGTGATCCGGTCCGACGTGCCGCCGGAGTCTGACTCCGGCGCGATGGCCCTGCTCGGCTACGACCCGGTGCGTTTCTACACCGGCCGGGGACCGCTGGAAGGGCTCGGGATGGACTTCTGGGACGCCGACGGTTTCTCGGTGGCGTTCCGGATCAACTTCGCCAGCTGGCAGCCGGACACGGGTCGGCTGGACCGGCGTACGTCCCGCGATCTGTCGGACGACGAGCTCGAGGCTCTGGTGACGAGCGTCCGGGCCGAGGTACGCCTTTCCGGCGACGTGTCGGTCCGGCTGACCGGCTTCGGCCGGCACCGGGGAATCCTGGCCCTGACCAGCCGGACGGTGCCGCTCTCCGGCCGGGTCACCAACACCGACCCCGGGTTCGTCGCGCGCGGCCCGTTCGGGGTGCCGGTCGCCGATCCTCCCTCGACACCACTGCGCTGCCGCCCGGCACCCGCCGACGAGGTGAACGGGACCGACGAGGTGAACGGGACCGACGAGGTGAACGGGCCCGACGAGGTGAACGGGCCCGACGACGGCCGGGCCGCAGAGGTGACCGCGCGGCTGGTGAACCAGTTCGTCGAGCGTAGTGCCGCCGTGCTGGAGAAGCATCCGGTCAACCTGGCCCGCCGGGCGGCCGGCCGGCGACCGGCGAACCTGATCCTGGTCCGCGACGGCGGCGACACCCTTCCGGTACTGCCGTCGTTCGCCGCCCAGCGCGGCCTGCGGCTGGCGATGTACGGCCAGGTTCCGGCCGAGCGCGGACTCGCCCGACTGATCGGGGCGAGGTTCACCGTCGCCAAGGCCGGGCCGGGGCAGGACGACCCGGCGTTCTACCGGAAGCTGGTGCCGGCGTTGCTGGACGATCCCGCCGACGTCGTCTTCGTACACCTCAAAGGGCCCGACGAGCCGGGCCACGACGGTCGGCCGCACGACAAGGTGGCCGCGATCCGCGACATCGACGCCGACTTCGTCGGGCCGCTGCGCGCCCGGCTCGGCCCGCTGGACACCCTCGTCGTCACCTGTGACCACGCCACCCCCTGCGAACTCGGCATCCACGCGCCGGACCGGGTACCGGCGGTGGTCACCGGTCCGGGCGTACGACCGGACGGGGTGACCGAGTTCGGGGAGCGGGCCGCCGCCGGTGGTGGTCTTCCGGCCGGTCGGGCCAGCGAACTGCTGCCCTGGCTGCTCCGGCTGCGCAGGGGGAGCTGAGGATGCGGATCACCGGTCTGCGGCTGCGCGGCATCCTCGACTCCCGGGCCAGGGCCACCGTGGAGGCCGACGTGGTCCTGGACGACCGGTACCACGGTCGGGGGTCGAGCCCGCGCGCCATCGCGCCCGGCCGGCGGGAACGCCCGCTCGGCGACCCGACCCTGCTGGGTCCGCTCGCTCCGGGGGAGCTGCACCGGGCGCTGCTCGGGCAGGACGTCGACGACCAGGCCGACCTCGATCTGCGGGTGGCCCGGTCGGACGTCGGGGCGGCCGAGACCCTCGCCGTGTCGCTGGCCTTCGCCCGGGCCGTCGCCTCGGCCCACGGGCTGACCCTGCACCGGTACCTGGCCCGGCTCGCCGGCACCACGCCCCGGGTGCCCCGGCTGCTGGTGAACGTCTTCTCCGGCGGCATCCACGGCAACGGTCCACCGGCCGGCTTCCAGCAGATCATGGTCATCCCGGACACCGGCGGACTGACCGGAGACATCGAACTGGCCCGGGTCGTCTTCGACGAGGCGGAACGGCAGGTCCAGCAGCGGTTCGGCCCCGCCCGGTTCTCGCCGTCGAGCGGGCTGCTGGTGCCGGTCGACAGCGAGCGGCAGTTGACCCTGCTGCACGACGTGGTCGCCGCGGCCGGAGGTACGGGCGCGGTGTCGTACGGGGTGGACGTCGCCGCGGAACATCTCGTCGAACGGCCCGGCGCCTACCGGCTCGGTCCGGACGTGCTGAGTTCTGCCGAACTGGCGGGACGGCTGTCGGCGCTCGTCGAGCGGTATCCGCTGAGCTACCTGGAGGACCCCTTCGACCCGGCCGACGAACCCGCCTGGCGGGCGCTGCGCCGGGACCTGCCGCCGACGACCACGGTGATCGGCGACGACCTGTTCGCCACCGACGCCGCCCGGGTGGATTCCTCGCTTGCCGACGGGATCCTGCTGAAGCTGAGCCAGGCCGGCACGCTGACCGCCACTCTCGAGGCGTCCCGGGCGGCCCGGGAGGCGGGACTGGTCTCCGCCGTGTCGCACCGGTCCGGTGAGACCGAGGACACCGCGATGTGCGATCTCGCGGTGGGTGTCGGCGCGGAACTGATCAAGGTCGGTGGGCCGCGTCGCGGCGACCGGCTCGCCAAGTACAACCAACTGCTCCGGCTGGCCGAGACCGTGCCGGCCGAACCCCCCGTTGCCGTCCGCTGAACGAAGGAGTGCACCGTGTCCCGTGCAAAGCAGTTCAAGGACCTGATGAACGCGCCCGAGCTGCTCGTCGTACCCAGCGCGTACGACGCGCTGTCGGCGAAGGTGATCGAGCAGGCGGGCTTCAGCGCCGTCCACATGACCGGCTCCGGCACCTCGGCGAGCATGCTCGGCCTGCCCGACCTCGGCTTCGCCACGATCACCGAGATGGCGTGGAACGCCAAGAACATCACCCTGGCCGTCGACCTTCCGGTGATCATGGACATCGACGCCGGGTACGGCAACGCGATGAACACCTGGCGCTGCGTACGGGAGTTCGAGCGGGCCGGCATCGTCGGCGGCCACCTGGAGGACCAGGTCGTGCCGAAGCGCTGCGGTCACCTGGAGGGCAAGCGGCTGATCAGCGCGAAGGAGATGGTCGGCAAGATCGCAGCCGCGGTCGAGGCGCGGGAGGACCCGGACTGGGTGCTGATCGCCCGTACCGACGCCCGGGAGAAGCTCGGCCTCGACGAGGCGATCCGCCGCTCCCGGGAGTACGTCGCCGCCGGAGCGGACTGCATCTTCCTGGAGGCGATGCTCACCGTCGACGAGATGAAGCGGGTCCGGGACGAGATCGACGCCCCGCTGCTGGCGAACATGGTGGAGGGCGGCAAGACGCCGTGGCTCACCACCAAGGAGCTGGAGGCGATCGGCTACAACCTCGCCATCTACCCGCTCTCCGGCTGGTACGCGGCCACCGCGATCCTCCGCAAGACCTTCGCCGCGCTGCGCGACGAGGGTACGACGCAGAACTTCTGGGACCGGCACGGCCTGAAGATGACGTTCGACGAGCTGTTCGAGGTCTTCGAGTACTCGAAGATCTCCGAACTGGAGCGGCGGTTCGTCGTCCGGGACGACGACAACGGGACCGGCGACGTCGTCCGGGACGGGAAGGACTGATCCCGTGTTCCTCGACGGGCAACTGCTTCCCTCGACCGGGGACGACGTACCGGTGCGCGACCGGTGGACCGGGGCCGATCTCGGCCGGGTGCCCCGGGACGGCCCGGCCGAGGTGGACGCCGCGGTCAGCGCGGTCGCGGGTCGGCGGCGGTCGATGCCGATCGACGAGCGGGTGTCGGTGCTGACCGGGGCGGCGACCGCGTTGCAGGCGCGCGCCGAGGAGTTCTCCCAGCTCATCACGGCCGAGTCCGGCGTCTGCGTCCGGGAGACGGCCCGGGAGGTCAACCGGGCGGTGGCGAACCTGCGGGTCGCGGCGGCAGAGGCGGAGCGGCTGCGCGGCGAGTCCATTCCGGTCCCCGGGACGGCCCGGCTGGCTGTCACCGTGCCGGAACCGGTCGGCGTGGTCGCCGGGATCACCCCGTTCAACCGGCCGCTCAACCAGGTCGTGGTCAAGGCCGCCCCGGCGATCGCCGCCGGCTGCGCACTGGTGCTCAAGCCGTCCGAGCGGACCCCGCTGACCGCGCTCGCCTTCGCCGAGCTGCTCACCGGGGCCGGCTATCCGAAGGAGATGCTGGCGGTCCTCACCGGTGATCCGGCCGGCGTCGGCGGCGCGCTGGCCCGGCATCCGGGCGTCGACATGGTGACCTTCACCGGCAGCGTGTCGACCGGCCGGGCGGTCGCGGTCGCGGCGGCCGGAAAGAAGCTGCTGCTGGAACTGGGCGGCAACGATCCGCTGCTGGTACTGCCCGACGCCGACCTCGACCTCGCCGCCCGGCTGGCCGCCGACGGGGCGTACGCCACCGCCGGGCAGTCCTGCCGGGGCGTGAAACGGATCATCGTCTGGGCCGAGGTCGCGGACGAATTCGTCGAACGGCTCGTCGAGGCCAGCCGGACCAGGAGGTACGGCGATCCGCGCCGGCCCGAGACCGAGGTCGGACCGCTGATCGACGAGGCGGCGGCGGAACTGGTGCAGCGGCGGGTGGAGTCGGCGGTCGCCGCCGGGGCGCGGCTGTGTCACGGGGGTGACCGGAACGGCGCACTCGTCGCGCCGACGGTCCTCGATCGGGTGCCACCCGGTGCCGAACTGGTCCGCGAGGAGACGTTCGGTCCGGTGGCGCCGGTGCTCCGGGTGGGGGGACTGGACGAGGCGGTCGAGGTCGCCAACGGCACGGCGTACGGCCTACAGGCGGGCGTGGTCACCAATGACAGCGCCGCGTTCTGGCAGCTCGCCGCGCGACTGCGGGTGGGGGCGATCAACCTCCTGGAGGGGCCGCAGTTCGACTCGCCGCACATCCCGTTCGGCGGAGTGAAGGCGAGCGGACTCGGGCGGGAGGGCATCCGCTACGCGATCCGCGAGATGAGCACCACGAAGACGGTCACCGTGCCTTACGGCTGGCCGGTCTAACAGCATCAACAGGGGAGGACGCAAGTGGACCTGTTCGAGAAGGTCATCAACAGTCCGGGCAGCCCGATCGCGCAGATGTCGCGGGACATCCACGGCAGGTACGCCTTTCCGAGGCTGACCGGCGAGATCGGCAGCCGGATGCGGTACGGCGACACGGACCAGCTCGTCTGGAGCCTGAACAACTATCTCGGGCTGGCCAACCACCCGGAGGTCCGGGCCGCCGACGCGCGGTTCACCGCCCGGTACGGCCTGGCGGCGCCGATGGGCTCGCGGATGATGTCCGGCGAGACCGAGGACCTGGAGATGCTGGAGTCGGAGCTGGCGGCGTACGCGGGCAAGCCCGACGCGCTGTTCCTGAACTTCGGCTACCAGGGGATGATCTCGTTGCTGGACTCGCTGCTCAGCCGGCGGGACTGGCTGGTCTACGACGCGGAGTGCCACGCCTGCATCATCGACGGCATCCGGCTGCACCGGGGCAAGGCAAAATCCTTCCCGCACAACAACATCGAGCGACTCGAAGCGGTACTGACCCGGATCGAGGCGGAGCGCGGCGACGACGAGGCGGTGCTGGTCGTCACCGAGGGCGTCTTCGGGATGTCCGGCGTACAGGGGCGGCTGCGGGACATCGTCGCACTCAAGCAGCGGTTCAACTTCCGGCTCCTGGTCGACGACGCGCACGGCTTCGGGGTACTCGGTCCCGACGGTGGCGGGACCGGGGAGGAGCAGGGCTGCCAGGACGGCATCGACCTGTACTTCGGAACCTTCGCCAAGGCCGGTGCCAGCATCGGCGCCTTCGTCGCCTCGGACGCCGAGATCATCTGGCGGCTGCGGTACGGGATGCGGTCGCAGATCTTCTCCAAGGGACTGCCGTGGCCGGTCGTTGCCGGTAACCGGGTCCGGCTCGACATGATGCGCAACCGCCCCGAGCTGCGGCGCAAGTGCCTGGAGATCGCCGCGCACCTGCGGGAGGACCTGCGCGGGGTCGGGCTCGAGATCGGTGATCCGTCCAGTGCGGTGACCCCGGTGTTCCTCGGACTGGAGGCCGCGAAGACCGCCGTCTTCCTGGAGCGGCTCCGGCACCAGTACGGGATCTTCTGCTCTGCCGTCACCTATCCGGTGGTGCCTCCGGGGGTGGTCCAGCTCCGGCTGATCGCCACCGCCACGCACGAGCACAGCGACGTCACGTACACCGTGGACGCGCTGCGCCGGGTGTACGAGGAGGTGACCGGACGGAGCGAGATGGCGCTGTCCGCGCTCCGGTGAGCACCGACCTGGCCCGGAGCACCGAGCCGGCCGGCGGCACCGGACTGACGCGTCGACCGGGTAGCGCCCCGGCGGCGGAGATCCTGGCCCGGGCGTCGGCGATCGCCGCCGAGCCGATGCGACGGATCGCACCCGAGCGGCTGGAGGCGGAGCTGGCCGAGTTCCGGCGTCGTACGCCCGGTTCGGCGGCACTGTTCCAGCGGGCCCAGGGGGTGCTGGCCCGGGGGAGCGAGCACGTGGATCCGCTCTCCTCGCCGTACCCGCTGTTCCTGGACCACGGCACCGGCGGCGTGGTCGTCGATGTCGACGGCAACCGGTACGTCGACTGCATCCTGGCCGGTGGCGCGCTCAGCCTGGGGCACAACCATCCCGGGCTCAACGCGGCGGTCGTCGACCTGCTTCGGGACCGCACCGGTTTCCACGGCCACCTCGACGAGTTCGAGGTGCTCGCCGCAGAACGGATCATCGAGGTCTTTCCGGCGGCCGAGGCGGTCCGGTTCGTGGGCTCCGGCGCCGAGGCCGACCTCGCGGCGGCCCGGATCGCGCGGGCGTACACCGGGCGACGGAAGATCATCAAGTTCCGGGGGCACTACCACGGCTGGGGAGACCAGTTCATGGTGGACCTGGAGGTGCCGGGGTCCGGCGACTTCATGGCCGGCGGGGTACCACCGGAGCACTACGCGCACACCGTGCTGGTGCACCCGCACCGGCTGGACGAGTTGGCGGCGGCGCTGGCCGCCGGTGACGTCGCGGCGGTGATCAGCGAACCGTTCGGCGGCGAGTCCGGCCTGGTGCCGTTCGCCGACGACTTCCACCAACAGGCCATCGCGCTGGCTCACCAGCACGGTGCGCTGTACGTGTTCGACGAGGTCGTCACCGGCACCCGGGCCGGAATCGGCGGCGCGCACGCGGTGCTGGGCATCCGCCCGGACCTGATCACTCTCGGCAAGGGACTGATGAACGGCTACCCGTCCTGCGGGGCGGTCGCCGGGCGGCGGGAGATCATCGAGGCGGCCGGGACCGGACTGCCGGACGGACGGCCGTTCACCTACATCGGCGGCACCATGTCCGGCAACGTGCTGTCGGCGGCGGCCTGCTACCACACCCTCGGCGAACTGACCCGGCCCGGCGTTCTCGACGGTGCCATCGCGGTCACCGCCGACCTGGTGGTCCGGCTCAACGCGCTGTTCTCCGCCGGTGGCGTGCCGTTCTTCGCATACCACTTCGGCACGATCCTGCGGATCGAACTGACCGCGCCGCACGCGCTGCTCGTTGAGGCCGAGCGGCTGCCGGAGATCATCGCCCGTCGGGCGCTGCTCGCCGACTACATGATTCCGGTGGTCAACGCCGGGGTGCTGTCCCGGATGGGCCGGGACATGCTCTCCTGCGGGCACACCCGGGCCGACAGCGACCGGGTGGTGAACGCGTATGGCCGACTCGTCGAACTCCTCGGCTGAACCGGTCTCCGGTGCTCCGGCCGAACCGGTCTCCGCGGCCTCGGGCGGGCCGTCGACCGGCGCCCGGCCGGCCGGGACGGTCCTGGTCACCGGGGCAACCTCGGGGATCGGGCTCGCCGTCGCCCGGCTCTTCGTCGAGCGGGGGATGCGGGTGCTGGGCACCTCCCGGAATCCCGACGACATCCCGTCGGCGGACCGGGTCCCCGGCGTGACCTACCTGGCCCTGGACCAGTCGGATCCGGCGAGCGTACAGGCGTGCGCGAAGGCGGCCGGTCCGGTCGACGTACTGGTGAACAACGCCGGGCACAGCCAGGGCGGCGCCCTGGAGGACCTGCCGGAGGAGCATCTGGAGCAGTTGTTCCGGATCAACGTGCTGGGACCGGTCGCGCTGACCCGGGCGGTACTGCCGGCGATGCGGGCCGCCGGGCACGGCCGGCTGATCTTCGTGGGTTCCATGATGGCCGAGTTCCCGGTGCCGTTCCAGGGCAGTTACGCGGCCTCGAAACTGGCCCTGCGCGGCTTCGTCACGGCGCTGCGCACCGAGGTCCAGCCGTTCGGCATCCAGGCCACCCTGGTCCAGCCGGCCTACTTCCGGTCGGCCATCGACCGGCACCGCGCCTGGCACACGACGCCGGACTCGCCGTACCGGGACCGGTTGGGCGTGGTCAGCGCCCGGGTCCGGGCCCAGCACCAGAACGCGGCGGACCCGACGGAGGTGGCCGAGCGGATCTGGCGGCTGAGCCGGGCCGACCGGTTGCCGGTGGTGTCCATGATCGGCGGCAACGGCGGCACCCTGCGGTTCGTCCGGCGCTTCCTGCCGGACCGCGTCGCCGAGCGGCTGGTCGCCCGCCGGTACGGCCTCTGAACCCTGCACATCCGCTACGAGAAGACCCGTGCACATCCCTGAGGAGAAAGACCGTGCACATCCCTGAGGAGAAAAAGCAGCTCGGAGGAGAACCATGACCCAGACCCTGGACCGGTCCGCCGTACCGGACAGCACGCCCAGCGCACTGTCGGTGATCGACACGGACGTGCACGAGATGATCGGCAACCCGCTGGAGTTCCTCCAGTACGTCGAGGAGCCCTGGCGGGGGCGGATCCACCCGGACAACTGGATGGGCATCTCCATCCCGTACTCCTGGCCCACCACCGGCGGGCTCGCCCGACCGGACGCCCGACCGTCCAACGGGTTCCGGGCCGGCTCCGACTACCAGTTGATGCGATCACAGCACCTCGACGCATTCAACATCAAGCACGCCGTACTGACCGGACTGCTCTATCCGAGCGAGTTCAAGGTGCAGCCGGACTTCGCGGTCGGGCTCTCCCAGGCGTACAACCGGTGGCTCGTCAACGAGTGGCTGGCCAAGGATCCCCGCTTCCTCGGCTCGATCTGCGTGGCGGCGCAACGTCCGGACGACGCGGTGGCCGAGATCGAGAAGTGGGCCTCGCATCCCCAGATGGTGCAGGTCCTGCTTCCGGTGATCTCGCACGACACGATGGGCCGGGACTACTACCACCCGATCTACGAGGCGGCGGTCCGGAACAAGCTGGTGGTCGGCTTCCACCAGGGCGCGAACGTGGAGACCGCCGTCGGCCTGCCCACCTACTTCCTGGAGTGGCACACCGCGATCTCCCAGGCCTGGCAGTGCCAGCTCATCAGCCTGGTCGTCCACGGGGTCTTCGAGAAGTTCCCCGACCTGCGGGTGGTGATGATCGAGTCCAGTTGGACCTGGCTGCCGCACCTGATGTGGCGCTTCGACCACAACTACCGGAGTCTGCGCCGGGAGGTTCCGTGGGTGAAGCGGCTGCCCAGCGAGTACATCCGGGACCAGGTCAGGTTCACCACCCAGCCGATGGAGTTCGCGGAGAACCCCGATCACCTGTACCAGATGTTTGAGATGGTGGGTAACGACGAGTTCCTGATGTTCTCGTCGGACTACCCGCACTGGGACTTCGACGCCCCGGACCGTTCGCTGCCGAGTTCCTTCCCACCCGACATCCGGCGGAAGGTGCTGCACGACAACGCGGCGAAATTCTACCAACTCGGGGAGGCGCGATGAGCACGACCGAGCAGACGTCGACCCGGCGTCGCCAACGCCACGTCGTGTGCGGAGTCGACGAACTGAAGCCCGGAACCACCCGGCTGCACGCGGTCGGGCACCGGCAGATCGTGGTCGGTCACGTACCCGGACACGGGTACGTGGCGCTGTCGAACTACTGCACGCACCAGGGTGGTCCGCTCTCGGCCGGCTCGTTCGAGGCGATGTGGACGGCGGAGAAGGTGGGGGAGCGGATCCAGGACCCGGATCGTTGGGTGCTGATCTGCCCGTACCACAACTTCGAGATCGACGCCGCCACCGGCTGCCCGGTGGCCCGGTTGGGTACCGCCCGTACCGCCACCTACCGGGTGGCGGTCGAAGCCGACGAGATCGTCGTCTACGTCTGAGTAGGTGACCACGTCCGGCCCGGCCGCCGACAGCCGGCAACCCGGGCCGGACGTGTTCCCGCAGGGAGGCAGTCCGAAGTGCTCCGCAACCACGGTAGGTTCGTGTCCCGCCATCCGAAGAAGATCCTCGGTATCGCCGCACTGCTGCTCGCCGGCGCGGTCTACCTCGGGATGGGCGCGTTCGACGTCCTGCGCAGCGGAGGGTTCGAGGACCCGGCCGCCGAGTCGACCCGGGCCCGGGAGCTGATCGATTCCGAGTTCGGCGGGCAGACCAACCTCGTCCTGCTGGTCCGGGCGAAGGAGGGAACTGTGGACAGCCCCGCCGTCCGGGCGGCCGGGGCCGCGCTGACGGCCCGGCTGGCCGGCGAGTCCGGGGTGGAGAACGTCGGCTCGTACTGGCAGGACAACGTGGCGAACCTCCGCTCGGCCGACGGCACGATGGCGCTGGTGCTGGGGCACGTCGCCGGGGACGACGAGCAGGTGAGCGACCGTGCCGAGGCGTTACTGGCCCGGTTCCCCGCCGACGAGGGACCGGTGACCGTCACTCCCGGTGGTGAGGTGGTGGCCAACCAGGACGTACGCGACGAGGTCAACCGGAGCCTGCTGCTGGCCGAGGCGATCGCCGTACCCGCGATCCTGCTGCTGCTCGTGCTGGTCTTCGGCAGTGTGATGTCGACGATGGTGCCACTGGCCATCGCGGCCGCCGCCACCGCCGGCACCCTCGCCGAGCTGTACCTGCTGGGCTCGGTCACCGACGTCTCCGAGTTCGCGATCAACCTGGCCACCGCGCTCGCCCTCGGCCTCAGCGTCGACTACGCCCTGCTGATGGTGAGCCGGTTCCGGGAACGGCTCGCCGCCGGTGACCCGGTACCGGAGGCGGTGGCGGTGACGATGGGAACGGCGGGCCGGACGATCGTCTTCTCCGCCGCCACCGTGGCCGCGGCCCTGGCGGCCCTGCTGGTCTTTCCGCAGTTCTTCCTCCGCTCCTTCGCGTACGCGGGGATCGGCGTGGTGCTGATCGCCGCCGTGACCGCGCTGGTGGTGACCCCGGCCCTGCTGGCGTTGCTCGGCCACCGGATCAACGGAGGTCGGCTGCCCTGGTCCCGGGACGTCCGTGGAGCCGACTCGCCGTTCTGGGGCGGCCTGGCTGCCGTCGTGATGCGGCGCCCGCTGCTCACCGCGACGCCGGTGGTCGTGCTGCTGCTGCTCGCCGCCGCGCCACTGTCGGCGGTGCACTTCGGCAGCCCGGACCAGGGGGCGTTGCCGCAGCGGGTCACCAGCCGACAGGTCGCCGACACCATCCGGGACCACTTCGACGCGAACGTCTGGACCGCGACCGACATCGTCGTACCCGGGCAGGTCGACCCGGACGACCTCGCCGGGTACGCCGGCCGGCTCGTCGCGCTGCCCGGGGTGGCCGGCGCCATCACCAGCGTCGGCGCGTTCAGCCGGGACGGCGCCGGCCCTGGGGACCCCGGCCTGGGGCGCCCGGCCGCGCAACGGCTGTCGGTGTTCACCACGGTTCCGCCGAAGTCCGACGTCGCGCAGAAACTCATCCGGGCGATCCGGGCCGTTCCCGGGCCCGGGAACGCGCCGACCCTGGTCAGCAGCTCCGAGGCGCGGCTGGCGGACACCAAGAAGGCCATCGGCGACCGGCTTCCGCTGGCCGGGCTGCTCGTCGCACTGACCACCTTCGTCGCGCTGTTCCTGTTCACCGGAAGCGTGATCCAGCCGGTCCGCGCTCTGCTGTTGAACGTACTCAGTCTCTCCGCGACCCTCGGCGTGATGGTCTGGGTGTTCCAGCAGGGACACCTGGCGGACTGGCTCGGCTTCACCCCGCGCCCGCTGGACACCGCGATGACCGTACTGCTGCTCTGTGTCACCTTCGGGCTGTCGATGGACTACGAGGTCTTCCTGATCAGCCGGATCCACGAGTTGCATCTCGCCGGCCACGACACCCGGACGGCGGTGGTCGAGGGCCTGGCCCGGACCGGCCGGATCGTGTCGGCGGCGGCCGCGCTGCTCGCGATCAGCTTCTTCGCCTTCGGTACCAGTTCGGTGAGCTTCCTCCAGATGTTCGGCCTCGGTACCGGGCTGGCGATCCTGATCGACGCGACCCTGGTACGCGGGGTGCTGGTGCCGGCCCTGATGCGCGCCTTCGGCCCCCGGATCTGGTACGCGCCCCGGCTGCTGCGCCGGCTGCACGAACGGGTGGAGCTCAGCGAGACCCCCCGGGACGAGGTGGCCCCGCCGGCCCCGGCAGCTCGGTGACCCCCGTACCTCCACCGAGCTGCCGTCGATCTCAGACCTGCACGCACGTGATCGTGTACGTCGGCTCGACCCAGGTCCGGTCGCCCGTGATGATCCCCCGGACGGTGATGGTCTGGGCGGTCCCGTCGCTCCGTTGGATCTGGTAGGTCGAGGTCACGTTCCGGTTGAGCACGAGGTCCGATGAGTCGGTCAGCAGTGACCGGGACTTCCCCTCCTGGTCGGTGACGTTCGCGAGCTCCCTGCCGAGGTAGCCCGTCAACTGGGTCTGCCGGCCCGGGTCGACGAGCACCCGGTCGAGCAACCCCCGAAGTGCTGTCAGTTCCACCACCTCGGGGCGGCTGGTGCCGTCCGAGAAACCGACCCGTACGTGCCGCAGCACGAGCAGTGTCAGGTACGGCTGCAACTGCTCGTAGAACTCGTAGACCCGGACCTTGTCGGTGGAGTTCTTCTCCTCGAAGATCTCCTTCTTCAGGATCTTCGCGGACTGGGTGAACTCCTCCTCGGAGTTGTACGTCTTCTGCTGGGTCTGCCTCTTGGCGTCGTCCACCTGGTTCTGGATGGAGTTGAAGGTCGCCTTGTTGAATCCCGTCCGGGCGGTGTTGGTGCCGCCCTGAACGTTGAGTGAGGCATTGGCCTCGCCGCCCCACAGGCTGTTCGCGCTCGCGTCGGCGTGCGCCTGGGCGTTCAGTTGGTATTTGTAGCTCTCGGTGTCCTCGCTGCTGGACGTGTTCTTGTCGACCTTCTCGTAGAAGTTCGCCACCACGCTGGCCTCCTGGCTCGCCAGCAGGCTCTGGCCCAGCGACGTCTTCGAGGTGTCCGTGGTCTCGGTCACCAGGATCCGCTTGATGGTGGAGCCCGCCCCGATCGACCTCGTGTCGATCAGCCGTCCGAGGTGTGGCGGGCCGACCAGGGTCTCCAGGGCGTAGTCCTCCACCAGGAACAGCTGCGGTCGGCCGAGGAACTGGGCGAACGCGGGAAACCGTGTTTCGACCGAACCCTGGTCGAGCACCCGGTTCTGTCGGAAGTCGTAGAGGACGTACCGCAGGCCGGAGATGAGGAAGATGTTCTCCTCGTTCTGTCCGGTGCCGTAGAAGGCGACGTCGATGGTGGTCGGGAAGTCGGCCGGCAGGTTCCAGGCGTCCCGGACGGGCATCGGACCGGCGTCCGTCCCACCGGTGTTGAGGTTGTGCCGGACGTACTGGCCGTCCTTGAAGAAGTGGATCATGCCGTGGAACCGCGACCCGAGTCCGTGCAGGCCCACGGGCACGCCCGGGGTCCGCCACGTTCCGTCGGGATTGGTCCACGGTCCCGTTGCCCACTGGCCGAGCACGCCCCGGGGTCCGAAGTCCACCCGCCACGTCGACTCGGCTACGGCACCGGCTGCGGCAGGTCCGGCGCCGCTGGAGTTGACCCGGACGAACATCTCGTCCTTGAAGACGTACCAGAAGTGGGGGAAGGCGGGGCCGCCCCAGACGGCGGAGTGGATGCCGGACCTGAACATCTGCGGCAGGGTGTCCCCGCCGAAGTTACCCGCGATCAACCGGGGTCCGTCCTCGATCCTTCCGGTCTCCAGGTCGTAACGGAAGTAGTCGGCGCCCTTGAACAACCACAGCCCGTTGGGTCGGCTGGAATCGGCGTTCAGGACGGCGTCGAACAGCGGTCCCGGCGTGCCCGTCGCGTGGAACGCCGTGACCGGGAACCCCAGCGAGGTGAAGACCCGCCGCAGGTCGATGGTCGCGAGATTCCGAAAATCGTGCTGAATACCCATGTCCCCTGTCCTTCCTGTTACCGGTGAGTCGATCCCATTTCCGCACTGCCTGCCCCGGTGTCCAGCGGCGGGCCCAGCCAGGGAAGCTGCCGCCACCTCCCATCGATCGCCGACATCTCAGTCGACGCGGTAGGTGACGAAGTAGTAGGAGCTCTCCACGTCGGACTTCGCGAGCTTTGCGAGTTCCCCGGCACCCTGCTCGGACTCGAAGACCGTGATCGAGCCGAGCAGGTCGTCTGCGGACACGTCGTCGAAGTCCCACAGGGAAAGGCTCTGGGAGAACGCCACCGGGACCGTGATCCCCGGCGAGACCGACTGGTCGGCCTGGATGTCGAGCGTCGACCGGTCGGTCGGCCAGATCGAGTTTCCCAACCCGCCGGACGTGTCCATGGTGAGGTAGAGGTTGTCCGGGTCGGATCGCGCACTGTCGATCGCCGCGACCACGCCGGGCAGACTCTTCAGGAAGTCCTGGAGCGGGGTACCACCGAGCTCCGCGACCGCGATCGAGGGCGCGAGGTCGGCGAGTGCCTGGTTCACCCCGAAGTCGGTACCGGTGGAGTGGCGCAGGCACCAGATGTTCAGGAGGGTCGCGTTGGCCGTCATCAGGTCTCCTAGGGGTTGTGTTTCGTCCACGGTGCCGGTCCGGCCTGGTGCGGAACTTGTGCGGTCCTTGCGGCCCGGCCGGCCGCCGACGAACTGGGCTGCCGGCCGATCGTGAGCCGGGTGTACCGGAGGCTCTTCCGGAACTGGTCTGCAAGGTTGCCGCAAGGTCGTTGGGTCATGGTTCGACGACCGCGAACGGATGGACCATCTCCACCGGGAGGAACCCAATGTCGGGGTTCGCCGCTTACCACCAGGTCGATGGCACCACCCACCGACGCCGGTTCGACGAGTTGGCCGGGGACGGCTTCCGTCCGGTCGCGTTGAACGTCTCCGGCGATCCGGGTGACCCCCGCTACGCCGCCGTCTGGGTGCGCCGTCCGGGGCCGGCCTGGCAGGGCGTGCACGGTCTGTCGGCCCGGGACTACCAGTCGTGTGTCGACGAGCTTTCCGACCTGGGGTTCGCGCCGACGGTGCTGAGTGTGGTCGGGACGTCCGGCGCCGAGGTGTTCGCGGCGGTGTTCGAACAGCGCGCGGACGAGCAGTGGTTCGCGCGGCACGGCCTCGGGTGGGGCCCGGACACCAACCCCGACTCGCTCGCCTTCCAGCAGCGGCGGGCCTACGACGAGGGGTACGTCCCACGGTGCCTGGCGGTGTATGGGCAGCCGACCGACCGGCGCTTCGCCGGGGTGTGGGTACGGAACTCCGACGCGGTGCCGTGGTCCTGGTGGTGGACGGACTGCGGGGCGTACCAGCGCTTCTTCGCCGGCCTCGTCGAGGGCGGCATGCGACCCGCCGCGCTCTCGGTGGCCACGGACGGACGGGTGCTGTCGGTCTTCCGGGGCGACCAGGTCGGCGCCTGGTACGCGGGACACGGGATGTCGGCGGACGCGTACCAGCAGGTGTTCGACGCCCAGAACGCCGAGGGCCGGCGACCGATCGTGGTGGCGGTCGGTGGGGCGGGTGACCGGGCGCGGTACGCGGGCGTCTTCGCGGCGGACGACGTTCCGACCTCTCGGCGGTGGAACGTGACCGGCGCCGATTTCGCCGGTGCGGATGATCTCGACGCCGCGCTACGCCGATTCATGGTGCACCGGGGGATACGGGCGGGAAGCGTGGCGATCGGCCGTGCCGGGACGATCGTGGGCTCCCGGGGCTACACCTGGGCCGAGCCGGGCTGTCCGGTCACCGCGCCCGGTACGACGTTCCGGATCGCCAGCCTCAGCAAGATATTCACCGCCGCGGTGGTCAGCCGGCTGGTCGAGGCCGGTCGGTTGGCGTGGAACACGGCGGCTTTCCCGTTCGTCGGAATCACGTCGCCGCTGCCGTCCGGCACCGTGGTCGACCCTGCGGTGAACGCGATCACCGTCGAGCAGCTCGTGCTGCGCACCAGTCGGCTGCCGAGGGACTTCGACCGGGAGCAGCGGGAGATCGCCGCCCAGCTCGGCGTTCCGGCCGCGCCGGTGCCCCTGGACATCCTCCTCCGGTATCTGTACGGGCTTCCGCTGGCCGGCGACGTCCCCACCGGCGGTCTCTACTCGAACACCGCCTTCCAGCTGTTGACCGTGGTCGTCGAGCGGGCGTCGGGGCTGCCGTTCATCGGGGCCCTGGACCGGTACGTACTGGCCGAGATGGACATCACGGACGTGGCGGTAGGAGCGACGGCCGTGCGGGCGCGCCAGCCCGGGGAGGTCGTCGGCTACGACCACGCCGACGTGCACGCCTCACAGCTGGACTTCGCACCGGACGCCCTCGCTCCCAACGCCTACGGGGGTGACCTGGTCCTGGAAACCGCCGCGGGCTCCGGTGGCCTGATCACGTCCGCGCCGTCGATCGCCCGGACGATCGCGCGGTATCCGGTGTGGAACGCCGACCGTACGCATCTGACCGGGCGAGAGGTGAACACCCGGTACGGCGCGACGGACGGAACGTCGAGTGGAGCCAGCAGTCGCCGCGACGGACTGGACTTCGCGTTCCTGTTCAACCGGCGGGTCAGCGAGGCCGAGCGAGGCGAGATCAGGGACGCCATCAACGCCGTTCTCCACACCCACGGTCGGTCGCTGTAGCCCCCAGCTCGCGCAGTCTGGCCCGGAGCCGGTCGGCTTCGGCCCGGTTCAGGTCGTCGAGGATCGCGACCGCGTGCCGCCAGGCGGTCCGGGCGGCGTCGGTGTCACCGTCGGTCAGGTGCGTCTCGCCGAGCCGGGTGAGCGTGGCGGCCTCCTCCTGACGGTCACCGAGGTCCTGGAACCGGTCGAGCGCCAGGCGGTAGTACACGATGGCCTGCCGGTGGTGGCCGAGATGGTGGTGGGCGTAGCCGAGGCTGTCACAGGTGATCCCCTGCCCCAGGCGGTTTCCCAGCTCCTCGTGCTGGGCGAGCGCGCGCTCGCAGAACGTCAGGGCGCGCCGGTGGTCGCCGAGATGGGCGTGGTACCAGCCGATGTCGTTGAGGGCGCTGGCCTGGCCGGCGCGGTGGCCCGCCGCCTGGAACAGCGTGGCGGCGTGCCGGGCATGGTCGAGTGCCTCGGCGAAGTGCTCGCGCCGCTCCCACACCATCGCGAGGCGTACGTGGCTGTGTGCCTCCACGACGAGATCGCCGGCCTGGGCCGCGAGGTCGAGGGCGCGGAGCAGGTGGGTCTGCGCCTCGTCGAGGTGGCCCTGCTGGTAGTACGCGCGGGCCAGGTGGTAGTGCACGAGTGCCCGGGTGGCGGGCTCGGCCAGCCGCTCGGCGGCGGCCAGCGCGACGCGTTGGACGGCGACATTGTCGCGCCAGTGTCCCCGGCGGATGAGGAACGTCGTGAGGGTCCAGGCCAGCTGCCAGGCGTGGACGTCGAAACCGGCCGACGCAGCCCTGTCGACGGCGGCCATCAGGACGGCGTGTTCGGCGGCGAACCAGGAGAGCGCCTGTCGATGGTCGGCGAACCGCTCGGGCGTCACGTCCGGGTCCGGGTCGGCGAGGGCGACCGGATCCCGGGTCGGCTCCAGCACCAGTACGGCGGTGTTGGCGCTGCGCAGGTAGTGGTCCAGCAGCCGGTGTACGGCGGCCCGACGCTCGTCCTCGGGATCGGTGCCCTCCGCCTGCTCCCTGGCGTAGGCACGCAGCAGGTCGTGCAGGGTGTACCGGCCGGGCGTGGGCTGGCTGAGCAGATGGGCCCGGGTCAGCTCGGCCAGCACCGGCCGGGCGGCTCCCGGCGGAAGGCCGGCCAGGCTGGCCGCCGCCGGTGCCGCGAGGTCGGGGCCGGGGTGCAGGCCGATCAGCCGGAACAGCCGCGCCGCCGCCGGGCTCAACTGGTGGTAGGACCACGAGAACACCGTTCGCGCGTTGGTGGCCGGGTCCGCGCCGGTGAACTCGTCCAGCCGGCTCTGTGCGCCGGCCAGCTCGCCGGCGAGTACGACGAGTCCGAATCCGGGGTTGGCGGCGGCCCGGGCGGCCACGATGGACAGTGCGAGCGGCAGCCGGGCGCAGAGCGTGATGATCTCGTCCACCGCCTCCGGTTCGGCCGTCACCCGCGCTGGCCCGACCCGGCGGGCCAGCAGGTCGCGGGCCTCGGCGACGCTCGGCAGCCCCACCGTCAGCGGGCGCGCGCCGGTACCGGCGACCAGACCGGCGAGCTGGTTGCGACTGGTGACCACGGCGACGCAGCCGGCCGCGCCGGGAAGTAGCGGGCGTACCTGCTCGGCGTCGCGCGCGTTGTCGAGCACCACCAGGACCCGCCGTCCGGCCAGCAGACTGCGGTACATGCCGACCTGGGCGTCCAGTCCGGCGGGGATCCGCTCCGGGGGCACCTCGAAGGCGTCAAGGAATCCCCGCACCGCCTCGGTAGGCGTGACCGGCGAGCCGGTGGGGTCGAAGCCGCGCAGGTTCACATACAGTTGCCCGTCGCGGAACTGGCTGGCTGTCCGGTGCGCCCAGTGCAGGGCCAGGGTGGTCTTGCCGATTCCGGCCGTGCCGTCGATCGCGGAGATGGCCACGGTCTCGACCGGGCCGGTCGCGGCCAGCACCAGCCGGTCGAGTTCACGCAGCTCGTCCTCGCGGCCGGTGAAGCCGGCCACGTCCGGCGGTAGCTGTGCCGGTGTGGCGATCCGGGCGGTCGGGACACCGGGGTCCGGCGGCATCTGCGGAGGTTCGCCACGCAGAAGCATGCGGTGCAGGTCGCGCAGTTCCGAGCCGGGATCGGTGCCGAGCGCGTCGGCCAGCCGGCGTCGGGCACCCGCGTAGCGCTCGACGGCCTCGGCGTCCCGTCCGGTCGCGTGCAGCGCCCGCAGCAACAGCGCTTCGAGGGGCTCCACCAGCGGATACTCGGCGATCAGATCGGGCAGTACGCCGATCAGCGCGTCCGGGTTGCCCAGCCGCAGTTCGGCCTGCGCCCACCGTACCGCCGCCTCACACCGGAGCCGGTGCATGCTGTCGCGGATCTGCCCGGCCCATTCGCCGGAGATGGCGGCAAGTGGTGAGCCGGCCCAGAGATCCAGGGCTTCGGCGAGCGCGCGAGCCCGGTCGGCGTCGGCGGACCCCGCGTCCCGACCCTGGTCCACCAGCCGGCGGAACCGGTGCAGGTCCACCCGGTCCGGATCGATTTTAAGGACGTAGCCGGCGTGCCGGCGCTCGAGCCGGGGCGCCGCCTCCTCCTCCAGCGTCGCTGCCCGGCTGAGAACCTGCCGGATCCGGCTCAGGTGCGAGTACAGCACGTTGCGGGCCTCGGCGGGCGGGGCCTCGTCCCACAGCCGGTCGATCAGGGTCTCGATCGCGACGGGCCGGGGCGTGTCGACGACCAGTACCGCCAGTACCGCCTGTTGCCGTGGAGTGCCCACCTCGAGGGGCTGCCCGGCTGCCCGTAGCTGCACCTCACCGAAGAGCCGCAGGTTCATGCGTCCGCCCCCGGATCGACCCGTGATCGAATTACACATATCGATACTTGTCGGATCGCAAGTTCGCCGCAAGGTAGCTGTCCAGGTTCCGATGCGAGCGTGGCTTCCGGGTCGACCGGTCCGGCGATCCCGGCGACGAATTCAGCACAGAGATGGGGAGTTCCGATGAAGATCCTGTTCACCCGCCTGCTGGTCACCGGTGCACTCGCGGTGCCGCTCGTCGCGGTCGGCGCGACCGCTGCCTCGGCCGAGCCGACCAACTGCACCGCGACGCCGTCGGGCAACACCACCAGGGCGCGGTGCACCAGCGGTACCGGCCAGGTGCGGGCCGGCATCCTCTGCGTGGTCAAGGGCGAGTTCGAGAACGACCACTACGGCCCCTGGGTCGGTATCGGTGCCACGTCAACCGTGACCTGTCCCGGTGGCGGCCGGGGCGTCGACTGGTGGTACGAGATCGGCTGACCGGGGCAGCGGGGGATCCGACCGTGCCGCCGGCCCGGCCCGGCGGCACGGTCGACCGGCGCGCTACCGCACGGCGGTGCGGCAGGCATCCGGGAGGTCCGCCGTACCCGTCGCTCCCTATCCGCATGAATGATGGGTAGGATAGGGAATTATGGAGCGCGGGTGGTATTCGGTGGAACAGATTGCCGAGCGGCTCGGCCTGCACGTGCGGACGGTTCGCGGTTACATCCGCGCCGGCCGGCTGAAGGCCGTCCGGATCGGCAAGCAGTACCGCATCGCCCAGGCCGACCTCGACGCGTTCACCGGTCGACCGGCCGGCACCATCCGGCCCCGGGTGGAGGTCTCCGCCATCGTGGAGATCGACGACCTCGGGGCCCTGGCGGCCGACCGGCTGAGCACCCTGCTCGTCGCCGGTGCCCAGATGCCCCGGGACACCGGCGAGCCGCTACGCATCCAGACGGTCTACGACGAGGCGCGTGCCCGCTTCAAGGTCATCATCCTGGGCGGCGTCGCGACGACGGCCGACGTCCTGCAGACCATCGACGGAATCCTCGAAACGGAGCACGGCATGTTCCTGACCGATCCCGGCGGCCCGGCGGCCCGCCGTGGCTGACCTCGTGACCGAGCGCGGCGGCATTTCCGTACTCGTCTGCGGCGACGAGGGCGTGCCGATCGCGAGTACCCAGGACGCGCTCGACGTGATCGGCTCCGCCTTCTTCCGGGCGGACATCGTGGCCGTACCCGTCGGTCGGCTCGACGAGCGGTTCTTCGTCCTGCGTACCGGCCTGGCGGGGGAGATCATGCAGAAGTTCGTCAACTACCGGATCCGCCTGGTGGTCGTCGGCGACATCTCCGGGCACCTTGCCGCCAGCACGGCACTGCGCGACCTGGTGGCCGAGTCCAACCGGGGCAACCAGGTCTGGTTCGTCGACGACCTCGGCGATCTCGACACCCGGCTGGGCTGACTGATGGGCCGCTCGTACCGGGCACCGACCGGACGCTCCAGCGGGAATCCGGTCGGCCCGTCCCGATGAACGTCATCGAGTTCACCGCCTATCCGGCCCGGGACGAGCCGCACACCCTGGTCGTCGGCGCCCGGATCGACGGTAGCGACCTGCGGACCGTCGTGGCGGAGGTCGTGGCGCCGCTGTGGGCGCTGGAACTGGACGACGAGGACTTCGACTCGGAGATCGAACGGGACCGCTTCCTGCTGGAATGCCACGGCGGCCTACCGGCGCAGGACGTGGCGTGGCCGTCCCGCCACTTCCTCGGCGAGGTCGAGTACCCGGACTACAGCGGCTACGAGCCCGGCGAACTCGCCCTACTGGGTTGTGGCTGCGGGATCTGGGGTTGCTGGCCACTGCTGGCCCGCATCACCGTCGACCCGGACGCGGTCACCTGGACCGGCTTCCGGCAGCCCCTCCGCCCCGGGTGGGGCGTGCTGCGACTCGGCCCGTTCCGTTTCGACCGCACCGCCTACGTCGAGCGGCTGGCGTCGCCCACCGTTCTCGACGCGGATCCGCTCGATCCGTCGTAGCCCCGACACCCTCGGGGTCGGCCAGCCGGCCAGCCGGTTGTCGTAGCCGGAGGACGCTCAGAGCAGGCCGGCGTCACGTACCTTCATGGCGACGAGAACCCGGTTGTCGGTACCCAGCTTGGCGAAGATCCGGGTGACGTTCGCCTTCACGGTGGCGACGCTCAGGTAGAGACGTTCCGCGATCTCGGCGTTGGAGCTGCCCCGGGCCACCTCGATCGCCACCTCCCGCTCGCGCTCGGTGAGCCTGGCCAGTTCGCGCTGCGCCTGTGGTCGCCGTGGCTCGTCCCGGCCGGTGGCGACGGCGATCACCTGGTGCGCGACGCTCGGCGACAGGATCGGTTCGCCCCGCGCCACGGCGCGGACCGCCTCGATCATCCTCGGCGGCGGGGTGTCCTTCAGTAGAAAGCCGCTGGCGCCGAGCCGGAGCGCCCGGAGCACCATCTCGTCGGCGTCGAAGGTGGTGAGGACGAGAACCCGGGGCGGATTCGGCTGTGCCAGCAGCAATTCGGTGGTGACCAGCCCGTCCTGGTGGGGCATCCGGATGTCCATCAGCACCACGTCGGGTCCCAGATCCCGGATCACGCCCATGGCCTGCCTGCCGTCCTCGGCCTCGCCGACGAGGTCGAGGTCCGGCTCCCCGCCGAGGATGAGGCGCAGCCCGGTCCGCACCATCGGGTCGTCGTCGACGATCACGAGTCGGGTCACAGGGCGCAGCCTTCCCAGGGCAACCGGGCGTCGAGGACGAAACGGCCGTCCTGGACGCCATGGCTGATGGTGCCGCCGGCCAGCCGGGTCCGTTCGGCCAGGCCGACCAGCCCGAGCCGGCCGCCGGGACCCGCGACCGCGCCGGGCGGCGCCGGGTTGCTCACCCGGATCCGCAGGCCGTCGCCCGGCCGCCCGCCGAGTGCGGCGGTGACCCGGCTGCCCGGCGCGTGCTTCCGGGCATTGGTCAGCGCCTCCTGCACGATCCGGTAGGCATGCCGGCCGGTCTGCGTCGGCAGCAGATCCCGGTCGTCGATGGTGTCGTCCACCTCGACCTGCTGACCGGCGGACCGTACCTCGTCGAACAGGGCATCCAACTGGGCCAGGGTCGGCTGCGGGGCCTCCAGGGCGCCGTCGGCCCGGAGCGTGCCGAGCACGGTGCGCAGTTCGTTCAGCGACTGGTGCGCGCTCTCCTGGATCGCCAACGCGGTCCTGCGGGCCTCCTCGGCGCGCAGATCCTTCCGGTACGCCAGTCCGCCGGCCAGCATCGACAGCAGTGAGATCCGGTGCGCCAGCACGTCGTGCATCTCCTGGGCGATCTTGGCGCGTTCCGCCAGTTTGGCCTGTTCGATCCGCTGCTCCTGAGCACGTTCGGCGGTCAGCGCGGCCTCGTGGCGGGACACCGCCAGGTCGCGGCGCCCGCGCAGGTAGAGGCTGAAGACGGTGAGCCCGCCGAGGACGGCGGTTCCGGTCAGCACGGAGACCAGCGTCGCCTGGTTGACGTCGTACCAGCTCGACCGGACCACCAGGCACAGCCAGGACACCACCGCGACCGACCCGAACTGACGCCACCGACGATGCGTACCCAGGGAGACGTACGCGACCTGGGCGGGCCCGGTCGCCGTGGTGGAGAAGACGGTCAGCAGGGCGGTCGCCATCGCGATCGGCCACGGCAGGCGACGCCGCCAGTGCATCAGCACCAGCCCGAGTACGCCGAGCCCGACGTCCACCAGCGCCGGCACGAGTCGATTACTATCCCGTGCGGCGACGACGGCCAGGATGACGCCGAAGAACAGCATCGGCAGTACGGCGCAGAGGTAGCGCAGCGCACTGCCCAGCCGGTCCAGGGGCGGATTGTCCGTACGTTCGAGCACCAGTCAAGGGTAGAGAGCCCTGCGCCGGTTTCTTAGCGACCTGGGTCGCCATCGCGATGGCCCCAGGTCCACCCCCGGCGGGGCGGATCTGGCCCCGGGGCGGGGAGCTCCTCGACCTGGGACCGATGATCGACGGCTTCCGGTCCGCTGGACTGGGTCCGTGATCGAATTCAACCAGGTCAGCAGGGCCTACCGATCGGTACTGGCACTCGACACCGTCTCCTTCACGGTCGCCCCGGGGACCATCACCGGATTCCTCGGCCCCAACGGCGCCGGAAAGTCGACGGCCCTACGGATTCTCGTCGGGCTGTCCCGGGCCACCTCGGGCTCGGCGACCGTCCTGGGGCGGCCGTACGCGGAGCTGACGTGCCCGGCCGCCCAGGTCGGCACGCTGCTCGACGCCAACGCCCAGCATCCCGGCCGTACCGGGCGGGAGATCCTGACCCTGGGCGCGATGACGCTCGGGTTGCCGAGGTCACGGGTCGACGAGGTGCTCGATCTGGTCGGCCTGACCCGCCGGGAGGGGCGGCGGACCATCGGCGGCTACTCCCTCGGGATGCGGCAGCGCCTCGCTATCGGTTCCGCGCTGCTCGGCCAGCCTCAGGTGCTGATCCTGGACGAACCGGCCAACGGCCTCGACCCGCAGGGCATCCGGTGGCTGCGGGGGCTGCTCCGGAACCTCTCCGACTCGGGCTGCGCGGTGCTGCTCAGCTCGCATCTGCTGCCCGAGGTGGAGCGGGTCGCCGATCACATCGTGATGATCGGCCGAGGC
>NZ_JADPUN010000331.1 GCF_015690345.1 Plantactinospora alkalitolerans
GATCCGCATGTTCGCCCCCTGGATCCGCATGTCCGCCCCCTGGATCCGCATGTGCTCCTTGCCCTCCTCGGGCCATTGCCGCTCACGATAAGCAGCGAAAATGGCTACACCATGAATGCTGCCTGAGAAGGTCCTGTGCAGTTGATTTCCCAGATTCTGGGAGCGCCGTACCGGGAGCCGGGACGGTCCCTTAACGTTCCTTAGACAGGACGAAGGCAAGGGAGCTGGACGTGGCGGTGGCGCGGATCGCGGTGGTGGCTGGTGACGGCATCGGGCCGGAGGTGGTCGCGCAGGCCCGCAAGGTGCTCGACGCCGTCCTGCCAGGCATCGAGGCCACCGAGTACGACCTCGGTGCGGCACGGTACCACCGCACCGGTGAGGTGCTTCCGGACTCCGTGCTCGCGGAACTGGCCGGTTACGACGCCATCCTGCTCGGCGCGGTCGGCGACCCCACCGTTCCGCCGGGCGTACTGGAACGGGGCCTGCTGCTCAAGCTCCGGTTCGAGTTCGACCAGTACGTCAACCTCCGGCCGTCGCGCCTCTGGCCCGGCACCACGGGCCCGCTGGCCAGCGTGAAGCCGAACGAGATCGACCTGGTCGTCGTCCGGGAGGGCACCGAGGGCCTGTACGCCGGGGCCGGTGGTGTGCTGCACCGGGACACCCCCGCCGAGGTGGCCACCGAGGAGAGCCTGAACACCCGGCACGGCGTCGAGCGGGTGATCCGGGACGCGTTCGCCCGGGCCGGTCGCCGGGAACGCCGCAAGGTCACCCTGGTCCACAAGACCAACGTGCTGACCCACGCCGGCTCGCTCTGGGCCCGCGCCTTCGCCACGGTCGCCGCCGAGCACCCCGACATCGAGACCGAGTACCAGCACGTCGACGCCGCCGCGATGTTCCTGGTCACCCAGCCGCAGCGCTACGACGTGGTGGTCACCGACAACCTCTTCGGCGACATCCTCACCGACATCGCCGCCGCCGTCACCGGTGGGATCGGCCTGGCGGCGAGCGGCAGCATCAACCCGGAACGGGCGTACCCGTCGATGTTCGAGCCGGTGCACGGCTCGGCGCCGGACATCGCCGGGCAGGGCGTGGCGGATCCCGCCGCCGCCGTCCTCTCCACCGCGCTGCTCCTCGACCACCTGGGCCACTCCGACGCCGCCCGCCGAGTAACCGAGGCGGTCGCCGCCGAACTGGCTGCCCGTACCTCGGGCACGCCGCGGCGTACCGCCGACATCGGAGACCGGCTCGCCGCCTCCGCGGCGTCCTGACCCGGAAGATCCCTCAGACGCCTCCGGCCCGCCCGAGTGGCGGCCGTTCCGGTGCCGGATCTGCGCGAAGGTGCGGTGGAAGGTTCTCCGTTCGAGCGGAGAGTCGAGGTTGAACGACCGTTCGGGTAAGTTTCAGTCACAAGTCCCACTTCCCGGCCCACCCATGCCTGGGTGCCGGTTCCCTGCATGGAGGTCAGCGCGATGAGCGGTGGTGACAAGCTCGACTTCGAGATCCGTCCGAATCCTCAGCCGGTAGCCCTCGCCGAACGCGACGCGCTGATGGCGAACCCGGGATTCGGTCGGGTCTTCACCGACCACATGGTCACCGTCCGGTACGCCGAGGGCAAGGGCTGGTACGACGCCCGGGTGGAGGCCCGGGCTCCGATCCCGATGGACCCGGCCAGCGCGGTGCTGCACTACGCCCAGGAGATCTTCGAGGGGTTGAAGGCGTACCGCGCCGTCGACGGCTCGGTGACGATGTTCCGGCCGGACGCCAACGCCGCCCGGTTCGCGGAATCGGCCCGCCGGATGGCGATGCCGCCCCTGCCGCAGCAGGTCTTCCTCGACTCGCTGCGCCACCTGATCGAGATCGACCGGGCCTGGCTGCCGAACACCGAGGAGGGCAGCCTCTACCTCCGACCGTTCATGTTCGCCAACGAGGTCTTCCTCGGTGTGCGCCCGTCCAACGAGTACCTCTACGTGCTGATCGGTTCGCCGGTCGACTCGTACTTCGCCCGGGGCGTGCAGCCGGTCAACGTCTGGGTCTCCCCGACCTACACCCGGGCGGCACCGGGCGGCACCGGCGAGGCCAAGTGCGGGGGCAACTACGCCGCCTCGCTGGCCGCCCAGGCCGAGGCGAGCGAACACGGCTGCGAGCAGGTGGTCTTCCTGGACGCAGCGGAGCGTAAGTACGTCGACGAGCTGACCGGGATGAACATCTTCTTCGTCTACGACGACGGCTCGTTGGTCACCCCGCCGCTGGGCGGCACCATCCTGCAGGGCATCACCCGGGATTCGGTGATGACCCTGGCCCGGGCGGCCGGGCGGACGGTGGTCGAGCGGCCGGTGGCGTTCGACCAGTGGCAGGCCGACGTGGCCAGTGGCCGGCTGCGGGAGGTGTTCGCCTGCGGCACGGCCGCGGTGATCACCCCGATCGGCGTCGTGCGCCATCCCGACGGGGAGTTCAGCATCGCCGACGGCCGGCCGGGAGAGGTCACCATGGGCCTGCGACAGAACCTGGTCGACCTCCAGCGGGGCCGGGCCGAGGACGTCAACGGCTGGATCCACCGCATCCGGTGAGCCGGACCGGACCGGGCCAGTTCCGGCCCAGTCCGGTCTGACCTGACCTGAGTCGGGCCGGACCAGTCCGGCTCAGGTCAGCAGGTGGGCGCGGAGGTCGTCGATCCGCGCGGGGTCGAGGCCGGCGTCGAGCAGGTACCGTTCCGCCGACCCGTGGCGGTCCCGCAGTTCGCCGAGGAAGATGGTCATCGCCTCGGCCGGGCATCCCACGAAGGGCGGGAACACCGGGTTCGTGTCCGGCTGGGTGGTGGCGATCCACTCGCTGAACCGGGCCGAGCCCTCGACGCTCCGGGCGTAGTCCTCGGCGATGTCCTCGTCGGCGACCCCGAGCACCGACAGGGTCAGCGCGCAGACCACTCCGGTCCGGTCCTTGCCGGCCACGCAGTGCACCAGTGCCGGGGCGGCCTGCGCGTCGGCGATCACCTCGATCGCCGCGACCAGCCCGGCCGACCCGGTGGTGGCGAGGTCGTGGTAGCGCTCGGCCAGGTAGCGGGCCAGGCCCAGTTCCTCGGAGTACGCCGACTCCTCCCAGAACGCGTGTTCGGGGTGGATGTGGTGGTAGGCCAGGCCGTCGTAGCTGGGTACCCGGCCGTGCCGGCGTACCTCGGACGGGCGGCGCAGGTCGATCACGGTGCGGATGCCGAGCGCGGCGAACGCCTTCCGGTCGTCGCCGTCGATCCGGTGTGGCGAGTCCGAGCGGTACAACCGTTGCCGCTGGACCAACCGGCCGTCGAGTCCGGGGCGCCCGCCGACGTCCCGGAAGTTGAAGAGGGTGGCGAAGGCCGGCGTACGGGTCATCGGGGTCAGGTCCACGCGACCACAGTAACGACTCCGTGCCGCAGGTCCCCCGTGCGCGAAAGGCCGGCGGGCAACGTGCACGAAAGGCCGGGAGGCAACGCGGGCGAAAGGCCGGGAGGCAATGCGCGCGAAAGGCCGGTGGGGCAAGAGGTGCCCCCACCGGCCTCTGACACGCGGGTCGCGCCTACAGGGCGCGTCCCGGCGGAACCGTCCAGCCTGGCGAGCCGTACGTGCCGCCGTAGTAGCCACCGATCTTGTCTCGGTAGGCGGGGTCCCCGTGCTCGGTCTCGTCGAACTCCGGAGCGTCCTTGATCTGTTCCTTGCTCCGGTCGACGTACACCTTCCGGTCGTCGTGGTCGACGTGGTTCACCACGCCGGCCGGCAACATGACCTTCTTGCCGAAGATCCACGGGCCGGTGTCGACCACCAGGTAGCTGGCGTTGACCTCGTGACTGGCACTGTCGATCTTGCCAATGCCGCCGTCGGTCGCCTCCACCTTGTAGCCGACCAGGTCGGCTCCGGTGACTCCGGCATCGTCGCGGTAGCGCCACGGGTCGAAGTCGCCCGACGGCGGGCCGCCCACGAAGGCGCCACCGCCGCCCTGGATCAGGGGATCCGGCGTCTGCTGCTGCGGGGTCGTCTGAGGATCGAGCCTGTCCACTGGCTATCACTCCTCTTCTCGACTGTCTCGACGTTTCTCCGCTGTCCCGGAAACTCCTACCCAGGGGTCGCGATCCATACACCACCCGGTCCCGCGATGTGGATTTCTCCTCCCAGATCCGTGGCCCGCGTGGCAGAGTACGGTCCGTGACCTGCTCCGCACTCATTATTGGCAACTAGCGCGCCGGCGACCTCGGGCCGAGCGCGCAGACCTCCCGCATTCGCGGGGGGTCATTTTGTTTGTCGGGCCGGGCGACATCGGAGCAGGGGCTGCGCAGCTCTCGAAGGAGATCAAATGACGTACCAGGTGTTCGACACGACGCTGCGCGACGGGGCACAGCGCGAGGGGATCAGCTACTCGGTCGTCGACAAACTGGCGGTGGCCCGACTGCTGGACGAGTTCGGCGTCGGTTTCATCGAGGGCGGCTGGCCGGGGGCGATGCCGAAGGACACCGAGTTCTTCCGCCGGGCCCGGACCGAACTCGACCTCAAGCACGCCCTCCTGGTCGCCTTCGGCTCGACCCGCAAGGCCGGACTCGACGTGGCCGCCGATCCGCAGGTCCGGGCACTGCTCGACGCCCAGACCCCGGTGGTGTGCCTGGTCGGCAAGTCCGACATCCGGCACGTCGAGCGGGCGCTGCGGACCACCGGGGCCGAGAACCTGGCGATGGTCCGGGACAGCGTGGCCCACCTCGTCGCCGAGGGCCGCCGGGTCTTCCTGGACTGCGAGCACTTCTTCGACGGCTTCCGGTACGACCCGGCGTACACCTCGTCCGTGGTCGAGACCGCGCTCGAGGCCGGCGCCGAGGTCGTCGTGCTGTGCGACACCAACGGCGGGATGCTGCCGTCCCAGGTGACCGGGGCGATCGGCGACCTGACCGAGCGGCTGGGCGTCTCCCCGGCGCGGCTCGGCATCCACACCCAGAACGACACCGGCTGTGCGGTGGCGAACACCATCGCCGCCGTCGAGGCCGGGGTACGGCACTTCCAGGGCACCGCCAACGGCTACGGCGAACGTCCCGGCAACGCGGACCTGTTCGCGGTCGTCGCGAACCTGCAACTCAAGCTCGGGCTGCCTGTCCTACCGGACCGGTGCCTGACGCAGATGGTGCGCGTCGCGCACGCCATCGCGGAGATCGCCAATATCGCCCCCGACACCCACCAGGCCTACGTCGGGGCCGCTGCCTTCGCTCACAAGGCGGGGCTGCACGCGAGTGCGATCAAGGTGGATCCGCTGCTCTACAACCACGTCGACCCGGCGGTTGTGGGCAACGACATGCGGATCCTGGTGACGGAGATGGCCGGCCGGGCCAGCATCGAGCTGAAGAGCCGTGAGCTCGGGCTGGATCTGGCCGGCCATCCCGACGCCGCCGCCCGGGTCACCAAGCGGGTGAAGGAACTCGAGGCGGGCGGCTGGTCGTTCGAGGCGGCCGACGCGTCCTTCGAACTGCTGGTCCGCAGCGAGCTGCCCGGGATGGGCGCCGCCCGGCCGTTCGCGCTGGAGTCGTACCGGGTGCAGGTCGAGCACCGCGAGGACGGCGCGGTGGTCTCGGAGGCGACGGTCAAACTCCGGGTACGGGGTGAGCGGGTGATCGCCACCGCCGAGGGGAACGGCCCGATCAACGCCCTCGACGAGGCGCTGCGGGTCGGGCTGCTCCGGCACTACCCCGAACTGCGCAACTTCGAGCTGGCCGACTACAAGGTACGGATCCTGGAGGGCAGCCACGGCACCGGCGCGATCACGCGGGTGCTGGTGGAGACGACCGACAGCGGTGGCCGGGACTGGACCACGGTGGGCGTACACCCGAACGTGGTCGAGGCGAGCTGGCACGCCCTGGTCGACGCCCTGACCTACGGCGTCGCGCGTACTCCCGCGGAGGTCTGAGCGCCCCCGCCCGTACCGGATCGGATTTCGCTCCGACGGCCCCGCTCACGGCGATGACCCGTGAGCGGGGCCGTCCGCGTCTGCCCACTCCAATTCCATCCGGTACGGAGAAAACGTGAGACCCGAATGTGGCGGATATTTCTTTCGGGTTCGGGCGGCGCCAACGTGACTGGTTGTCGATGAATGGGTCGACGCCGTCCGGTCGATAACGCTATTGACCTGCGCGTTTGCTGAATGCTATGTTCGCTCATGGTTGTTGAGTGGCCACTCTAGGTAGTATCCGCCGGTGAAGGCGGGGTTCGGCCGGCGCCGGTCGGGCGTTCTCACGCCGCAGAATTCTGTGGCAATGATGCACACAGCCCTCGCTCGCCTATTTATCGGTCCCGGGTGCGCCCTACTCGGAAATTGCCGACCAATCCATTGTCGATCGCGGGTCGGGTCGTGCGCGGGGTTATGTCGGAGCAGTAAGGCGTAGATAAGGACCATCTCCATCGTCGGTAAGACCATCACCATCCTGGGTAGAAAGAAAGAGATGACGTCATGGCCAGAATCTTTGGGCGCAAATCGATCCTGCTCGTCGTCGGGGCGCTTGCGCTGACCCTCGTCGGTGGCGGCATCGCCGTCGCCGCGCCGGACCAGCGCGACGACCCCGGTGCCGTCCGGATCAACGGCCGGGTGGTCCAGCAACCGCAGGTCACCCAGGCCGACATCGACCAGGCGAAGGCCGCGCTGGTCAAGGGCAGTCCGGGTGTACAGGCGGCGAGCGCGACACTGCTCGCCGTCGTCAGTGCCAACGGCGGTCTGGTCCGTGGCGACCAGGCGGTCTCGGTGACCTCGCTGGGCGTCGGCCTGTACCAGGTGGTGTTCAACGTGCCGGTGAACACCGGCGTCTTCCTGGGGACGATCGGGCTGACCGGCAGCGTCGGAACCTCTCCCACCGGCTTCATCTCGGTCGTCGGCCGGACCAACCTGGCGCAGGGGGTCTTCGTGCAGACCTGGAACCAGTCCGGTAACCCGGCCAACCGGAGCTTCCACCTGGCCGTACACCTTCAGTGATCCACGGATGAGCCGCTGGCCTCCGCGTCCCCGCGAACGGACGCGGAGGCCAGCGTCGTCCTCGCCGGCATTCGCGCCGGAACTGACACCGGCGCCGGCACCGAGACCGGTACCGGACCGACGAAGAGGTGTCGATTCAGCAGAGGTGTCGATTCAGAAGACGGGCAGGGCGACCTCGGCCAGCACCGGACGGTGGTCCGAGCCCGGCAGCGGGAAGACCGTCACCCGCCGAACCGCGATCCGGCGATCCACCAGGACGTGGTCGATGGTCACCGGAGGGATCCGGTCACCGTCGTACGGCCCCCAGGTGCCGGTCAGCCCCGCCCCGACGGAGGCGGCGGCGTCGGCGTAGCCGGTGTCCATCAGCCGGCGCAGTGCGGCATGGTCGAGCGTGGCGTTGAAGTCACCGGCCAGGATCCGCAGCGGCCCCCGTGGGGTGGCGGACGGCTGGGCCCGCAGGTCGTCCCGCCAGTCCGGCAGCCTGGACAGCGTGGCCGGCGCCATCGGGTGCACGGACTCGACCAGCACCGACGGTCCGGCAGCCGGCCGCACCGTCCCGTACGCCTGGGAGAAGCCGCCGGTGTTGCGCCGGGTGCCGGCGTCCCGCAGCGGAAGCCGGGAGTACAGCGCCGAACCGGTCGTCCCCGGCTCCGGATTGACCTGCCGGTACGGCAGCAGCGCGGCCAGCCCGAGCTGATCCAGCGCCGTCTCCGCGTCCGGAGTGAACTCCTGCATTGCCAGCAGATCGACCCGGTGGGCCCGGACCAGCGCGATCAGGGCGGCCGGCTCGGCGGCCCCGGCGAGCAGGTTGGCGGTCAGCACCCGCAGGACCGGGCCTCCGGCGACCGGCGGCTCGTCGGCCAGGGCCCGGGGCGCGACCAGGCCGACCAGAACGATCACGGCCAGCGCGGCGGCGCCGGCCGCCCACCACCGCCGGACGGCGAGGGCCAGCCCGAGCGGCACCACCGTCCAGGCCGCCAGGTACGGGGTGAAGGCGAGCAACTGCACCAGCGGACCCCGCTCCAGCCCGCCGAGTCGGATCGCCGCCCAGCCGAGTCCCGGCGCGACGAGCAGCCAGCACAGCACGGTGCGCGGAACCCGACGCCGACGGCCGGCGACCGCTGGTTCGGACGCCGGGTCCGAGGCGAGATCAACGCTCATGCCGGCACGCTAACCATCCGGTGTGGAGGGCCTGTGAAGATCGTGTGCGGGGCCCGGCGGAACGTGTGCGGGGGCTGGCGGAACGTGTGCGGGGCCCTGGCGGCTGGTCTCCGGCAGCCACCCGATCGGGGTCAGCCGGCCGACGGCCAGGTGTCGGTGAGCACGCCGGTCAGCGCGTCGTAGCGGTAGACGGTCGTCCGGTGCGGCCGGGTCGTCCCGTGCTCCTTGACCTGGGTGACCAGGATGCCGATCTTGACATGGTCCTGGCTGACGACCGAACGCCACGGCACGCCGTTCCGGGAGACGTTGACCCCGTGCGAGAAGTCGCCGTCCGGTGCGGTGATCGAGTATCGGGGCCCGGCCGGCGGGTCGATGTCCAGTCCACCGTCGGTCCGGATGGTGAGGGTGACGACCAGGGCGCCGGACGGGTCGTGGATCTGCGCCGGATCCCCGGCGTAGAAGCGGCTCCGGCCCTGGCCCTGGATGTCCATGCCGTTGTAGAAGGTCTTGCCCTGCGCGTCGACCCAGAAGTGCGGGACGTGCGCCCCGGCCGCGCCGTAGGTGAGGCCGGGATAGTAGGCCAGGTGCCAGTGCGGCGGGTTGTCCGGATGCAGCACGTTGTTCGTCTCGAAGCCCATCAGGGAGAAGAAGTGGGCCTTGCGGCGTGCCTCGGCGGCCAGCCCCGAGTCCTGGAGCACCGCCTCGGTCGCGATCATGTAGTTGATCACCGATCCGGCCTGTACCGCGGGCCACGGCACGCTGGTCCACGGCCCCGCCACCCGGTCCGGATCGTTGTGCTCGATCCGCCAGTGCACCCCGCTCGCCGTGGAGCCGTTGAGCATGCTCCAGACCTGGACCGTCGCCTGGTTCGCGTTCACCGTCGACCAGATGACCGGAACGACGAAGCTCACCCGGTACGGCGCACCAGCGTGCCGGCGTACCGCGAGCCGGGTGTCGGTGGCGATCACGGATCCGATCCAGGTGCCGGGCCAGTCGACCGTGACCGTCACCGCCTCGCTGCGCGGACCCCGGATGAAGGAGTAGTACTCGGCGCGGCTGGCGACCTGGTGCTGGGCGCCGGGTACGAGTTCGTAGCCGGCGGGCAGGGTGATCTCCGGGGTGCCGGGCTCCCCGGGGATCGCCTTGACGAGCCGGAAACCCGCATAGGCGGGCACGGGCACCGGGTCGGGGGCCGCGACCGCCGGGGCCGCGAACGCGACGACCGAGGTTGTCGCCAGCAGTACCGTCAACCACCGTCGCAGCACCACGATGCGCCTTTCGGAGTTTCGTCCCGCCCCGGCGCCCCGTGACGGTTTTGCGTGCTGTCGATTTTATTGGTACGACAGGGATTTCCGGGACCCCGAGTTGCCGGAGTTGCCGAACTTGTGATGACGCGCGGGTGACCGCCGGGTTTGCCACTGGTCAGGGCGGGAAGCCCGCACCGTGACGGACATGTCAGACACCGTGACCACCGGACCCAGCCCGGTCGAGACCGTTTCGGTCGGACCAGAGCTGGAGCAGGCACTCTTCGAGGTCAAACGCGTCATCGTCGGGCAGGACCGGCTCGTCGAACGCCTCTTCACCGCGCTGCTGGCCAACGGGCACTGCCTGCTCGAAGGCGTACCCGGGGTGGCCAAGACGCTTGCCGCGCAGACCATGGCGACCGCCGTCGGCGGCAGCTTCTCCCGGATCCAGTTCACCCCGGACCTGGTGCCGTCGGACATCGTCGGCACCCGGATCTACCGGGCGTCGAAGGAGAACTTCGACGTGGAACTGGGACCGGTGATGGCGAACCTGGTACTGGCCGACGAGATAAACCGGGCGCCGGCCAAGGTGCAGTCCGCGCTGCTGGAGGCGATGGCCGAGCGGCAGGTCTCGATCGGCGGGCGCAGCTATCCGGTGCCGGAGCCGTTCCTCGTCCTGGCCACCCAGAACCCGATCGAGTCCGAGGGCGTCTACCAACTCCCGGAGGCGCAACGGGACCGGTTCCTGATGAAGGTGCTGGTCGACTATCCGACCGATGTGGACGAACTGGCCATTCTCTACCGGATGAGCGCCGAGCGTCCCACCGCCCGTGCCGTCCTCGACGCGCAGCGCCTGCGCGCACTCCAGGACCGGGCGTCGCGGGTGTTCGTCCACCACGCGCTCGCCGAGTACGTCGTCCGGCTGATCCTGGCCACCCGGGATCCCGCCCGGTTCGGGTTGCCGGAGGTGGCGCCACTGCTCGCGTACGGGGCGAGCCCCCGGGCCACCCTCGGCCTGGTGGCGGCCGCCCGGGCCCAGGCCCTGCTGCGCGGTCGGGACTACGTGCTGCCCGACGACGTACGGGAACTGGCGTCCGAGGTGATCGCACACCGGCTGGTGCTCTCCTTCGACGCCATCGCCGACGGTGTGCCGGCGGAGTCGGTGGTGCAGCGGCTGGTCGAGGCCGTCCCACCGCCCCGGATCGCACCCAGCCGCGAACACCACCGGTCGGGCCTGGCGGTCGCGTGACTCGCGTCGACCCCCAGCCGAACCGGAGCGACCCGACGCTGCGGCAGCTCGCGCCCGAGCACCGGCTGCGCCGGCTGGAACTGCTGGTCACCCGGCGGCTCGACGGGATGCTGCACGGCCAGCACCTCGGCCTGCTGCCGGGCCCCGGCAGCGAGTACACCGGCGCCCGCGAGTACCGGGCCGGCGACGACGAGGTACGCCGGATGGACTGGGCGGTGACCGCGCGTACGACGCTGCCGCACGTCCGGGAGGTGGACGCCGACCGGGAACTCTGCACCTGGCTGCTGGTCGACTCGACCCCGAGCATGGACTTCGGCACCGCCGAACTCGAGAAGCGCGAACTGGCGGTCGCGGCGGTCGCGGCGGTCGGCTTCCTCACCGCCGGGGCGGGCAACCGACTCGGCGCGCACCTGCTGGACGCCAGCGGGGTACGCCGCTATCCCGCCCGCAGTGGCCGGGCCCACCTGCTGGGGCTGCTCGGTGCGCTGCTCGCGGCACCCCGGGGAGACGTCGGCGGCACTCCGCCGTCGCTCGCCGAGGCGGTGACGGCGCTGCACCGGGCCAACCCGAAACGGGGACTGGCGGTCATCGTCTCCGACTTCCTCGACGGCCTGCCCGACGGCGAGGGCGGCACACCGGACTGGGAACGCGCGGTCCACCGGCTCGCCGTACGGCACCAGGTCCTCGCCGTGGAGGTGGTCGACCCGCGCGAGCTGGAACTGCCGGACATCGGCCTGGTCACCCTGATGGACCCGGAGACCGGGCGTCGTCGGGAGGTGTCCACCGGGGACCGCCGGCTCCGGGAACGGTACGCGGTCGCCGCCGCCGAGCAGCGCGAACTGGTACGGCAGGCGCTGCGCCGGACCGGCGCAGCACACCTGTCCCTGCGCACCGATCGGGACTGGACCGCCGACGTCGTACGGCACGTGCACACCCAGCGCCGACTGGCGGGGGCGACCCGGGCACCACGAACGGCGGTACGGGGAGGCACGGCATGACATGGCAGTCTCCGGAGCGGCTGTTGCTGCTGCTGGGCGTGGTGGGGCTCGCCATCTGGTACCTCGTGCTGCAACGGCGCCGCAGCCGGTACGCGGTGCGGTTCACGAACCTGCGGCTGCTGGACCGGGTCGCGCCGGACCGGCCGTCCTGGCGCCGGCACGTTCCGGCCGGGCTGTTCCTCGGCATGCTGGGCCTGCTGGTGGTCGGCTTCGCCCGGCCGGAGGCCGAGGTCCGGGTGCCCCGGGAGCGGGCCACCGTGATGGTGGCGGTGGACGTCTCGACCTCCATGCTGGCCACCGATGTGGAGCCGGACCGGCTGGCGGCGGCGAAGTCGGCTGCGCACAAGTTCGCCGACACGCTGCCCGACGAGTTCAACGTCGGGCTGGTCGCCTTCGCCGGCAGCGCGGCGGTCCTGGTGCCGCCGAGCACCGACCGCTCGGTACTGCACGCCGGGATCAAGCGGCTCGCCGAGGGCAGCACCGGGGTCCAGGGCACCGCCATCGGCGAGGCGATCGGCACCTCGCTGGAGGCGATCAAGACCTTCGACGCCCAGGCGGCGAAGAACCCGCCACCGGCCCGGGTCGTGCTGCTCTCCGACGGCGCGAACACCTCCGGGCGGGACCCGATGGCGGCGGCCGACGAGGCGGTGCAGGTGGGCGTGCCGGTGCACACGATCTCGTTCGGCACCGCGTCCGGCTACGTCGCCCGGGGCGGTCGGCCGATCCGGGTACCGGTCGACGGCCAGACCCTGCGGGCGGTCGCGGAACAGACCAAGGGCGGGTACCACGAGGCGGGAACCAGCGCCGAGTTGCGCGCCGTGTACGAGGACATCGGGACCTCGGTGGGTTACCGCACGGAGAAGCAGGACATCTCCGCCCGGTTCATCGGGATCGGGCTGCTGCTGGCCCTCGCGGCGGCCGGCGGCTCGATGGCGTGGTTCTCCCGGCTGCCCTGATCCGACGCCGACCGTCCCGATCGGATTTCTGCCGTGATCCGACGAGGAGTGGACTGACGAGGAGTGAGCTATGGCAACGCAGACCGGGCTCGGCGAACCCCGCGGCCCATGGTTCATCTCACCGGATCTCGAACCGGACGGGCGCGGTGGTCCGCTCGTACCCGATGGGCCGTTCGCGCCGACCAGGGCCGCGCGGCGGCGGCGGGCGCTGCTCGCCGCGCTCGCGGTGGTCGCCCTCTCGATCGGCTCCGGCGGGCTGGCCGGCGGATACGTGGCCAGTCAGGAGTCGGCGGGTGGGCCGGGGAAGGCGGCCCAGGCCGCGGTCCCGGCCGACCTGGTGGCCGCGGCCGCGCAGGTGGTGCCCGGGGTCGTCTCGGTGATGGTGGCCGGGGGCGGCAGGTCGGCCGGTGGTTCCGGATTCGCCCTCGACGACATGCACCACGTCATCACCAACGACCACATCGTGGCCCGGGGCGGCGGTGGGGAGTCCGGCGGCGCGGTGATGGTCGAGACCTCGGACGGGCGGCAGTTCCCGGCCCGGATCGTCGGCCGGGACTCCAGCAGTGACATCGCGGTGCTCCGGGTGCCACCGTCGGCCGGCCTGGCGGCGCTGCAGTTGGCGAAACCCGGCGTGACCCGGGTGGGTGAACCGGTACTCGCGGTCGGTTCCCCACTGGGGCTGGCCGGCACGGTCACCGCCGGCATCGTGAGCGCGCTGGACCGCGAGGTCCGGTTGGGCGACAACCGGCACATCGCCGTGCAGACCGACGCCTCGATAAACCCCGGCAACTCCGGTGGACCGCTGGTCAACGCCCGGGGGGAGGTGGTCGGGGTGAACACCGCGATCGCCACCATCGACGGCAGCGGGTCGATCGGAATCGGGTTCGCCATCCCGATCGAACAGGCGCAGCAGGTCGCCGACACCCTGATCGGCAAGGGCGGCTGAGCCACCGCACCCGCCCCGGTACCGGCCGCGGCGTTCGACCGTCGTGCTCGGTGGCGGCCGGCGGCTTCGCACGGATGGGAACTAACCTCAGCAGATGGCCGACGACCTGCGCGTGACCGACCGACTGGTGATCCCCGGCGGTGAGTTGCGGGAGCGCTTCTCCCGTTCCTCCGGACCGGGCGGGCAGGGCGTCAACACCACCGATTCGCGGGTGGAACTCTCCTACGACGTCGGCTCCTCGCCGACACTGCCGGAGCGGCTCCGGGAACGCGCCGTCGAACGACTCGCCGGCCGGCTGGTCGACGGCGTGCTCACGGTCACCGCCAGCGAGCACCGGGCGCAGCTCGCCAACCGCGAGGCGGCCCGGGCCCGGCTGGCGGCGCTGCTGCGGGACGCGGTGGCGGCCCCGCCCCCGACCCGGCGTGCGACGAAGCCGAGCCGGGGGGCGAAGGAACGGCGGCTGGCCGAGAAGAAGCGACGCGGCCAGATCAAGCAGTTGCGCCGGGGCGACGGGGACTGACCTGCCCGGAACTCATGGAGGCATTGCACCCCTGTTGGGAGGCCAAGCGCTGACATGACGGCGAGGTGGGCATTAGAGGCAGGGCACGATAGCCCCGCCTTGATCGCCCTGCGGTGCTTCAGGCGGCAGGTACCAGCTGTTCGAGGTTCCGCCAGTCCTTGGCCGCCCACTCCATCAGTTGCCGTACACGCTCCTTGCCCTCGTTAACCACCACATCGACGAAGCACTCGCACTTCGCCAGGTCCCTGCCATTGATCACGCACACCACGATGCCTGCGATCTGCATCCCTCTCGACACCGCCACAAGCTGCTGATCCCACGGCAGTGGTATCCGCTTGGCGATCTCCTTGCCGAACATCCTGACCACGCGGGGCGTACCGATCAGATCCAAGAGGAAGCCCGCCAGGTCCCCGATCCGGCCGTGTAGCCAGTCCTTGCCATCCAAGGCGGCACGGGCGAGGCGAGCGAGCCCTTTGCAGTTCCGTCCCGACCAGTCGCGGGTCAGTTGCGACCAGAGCTGGTCCCCGCCGTATCTAGCAGCCTGAGCTGCGGCAGCGTCGGTCGCCCCGACCGCGACGGTCGCCTGGAAGTAGTTAACTGCCTCGGCGACGAGAGTCTCTCGCGCTGGAGGTGAGAGCGGCAGACGGGGTTGAGATGATGCCCGGCCCGTACGTGGCGCAGGTGCAGCCCGTCGAGCTTGTGGGAGAGTTTTCGCCTTAGCCTTCTTGGGTGTGTGCTTGGCGTACTCCGACAGACGTCCACGCAATGGAACCTCTGGGCGGCCGATGTGCTGCGGGCACCTCTGGCCCGGCTGGCTGACGCGGCGCTGACATGCGCGCCCGTCCTCGTCACGCGGTCCCCTGCACTTGATCGTTTGTTTGCGCGGCCTTTCCGCCATGGCCGACCGTAGCCAGAACGACACGGGGCACGACAGGCATCGATCATGTCGGATCTAGGACATGGCCGCAGCGTCAACGCAAGCGTTCGGTTTGCACATCACCGGTGAGGTGCACCTGATCCAGGGGCTTGCGAACCCGGACTGGGAGGCTGGGCGGTTGCTTGACCGGATGAGGAGGCGGAGGCGATGAGCAAGCTGCTACGGCATCGTGGGGAGTGCCTCGGCCTGCTCCTGGTCCACCACTACGTCACGCCACTCCCCATCGCTCAGCCAGTACACCGCCCGGATGGGCAGATTCCTGTGAGTCACGATCCACAGGCCAACCATGCCCTCCGGCAGTCGGGGTGCTCTGGCCGGCGTCGCACCGTCGATGAGGGCTCCGAACTCTCCGAGCCAGTCAACCGTCACGATGATGACCACGTGACGCTCTCTGAGACCCGAGATGCTGAGCTTGTGGATCACATCCGAGCTTGCGTCAAGGAGTGCTTCGCAACGCTGTACAACCTCATCAATCTCGATGGACCAGCTGGCGCTCGGGAACGGCCAGAGGTAGAAACCGGGTGGATGACGCGAGGTGGCGGGTTGCGCCCAGCAGGAGGCGACGCCCAGCTTACGGAACTCCGGCGGCCATGGTTCAAAATGGGCGTCGCGTTGCAAGCGCCTGGTGCCGGCTCGTTCGAGGTCAGCGAGGATCGCGGCCGCGACCTTCCGCAGTTCCTTGACGCGTGCACCTGGCTTGACGGTCACGGTCCACATGTTCGTAGTGTGGTGGTGCACGCAGGACTTGAACCCGCCGTAACGGAAGGTCCTACCGTCGGGGATGTGATCGGGAACGGCGTGGCCGGCAGCGGCGACAGCGGGCGTCAACAGGGCACCGGTGGCAGTGCGGGTCGCCGGAGTACCGGTGACGGCGGGCGTCGGTGGAGCATCGGCGAGCTGGCGCGGGCGAGCGGGATGACTGTACGCGCCCTGCGGCACTACGACGAGATCGGCCTGCTGAGCGCGGGTGAGCGCACCGGGTCGGGACACCGGCGCTACACCGAGGACGATCTGCGGCGGCTGTACCGGGTGCGGTCGCTGCGGTCACTCGGGCTGTCCCTGGAGGAGATCGCCGGCGTACTCGCGGAGCCCGCGGGTGACCTGGCCGCGATGCGTGTCCTGTTGACCGCCCAGTTGCGAGGGCTGGAGGCGCGAGCCGTCCAGCTCCAGCAGCTCACCCGGCAGCTTCGTGGGTTGCTGGCGCGGATCGACAGTGCGTCGATGCCCGATCCAGACCAGTTCATGACGACCTTGGAGATGATCTCTGTGTTCGAGACGTACTTCACGCCGGAACAGCGGGAGCAGTTGGCCCAGCGCAGGACCGAACTCGGCGGTACGGCGATCGAGGCGGCCAGGACCGAATGGGCCGGACTCGTCGAGGAACTGCTGTGCCACGTACGGGACGAGACGCCGGTCGACGACCCACGGGTACGGGACCTCGTCGCGCGCTGGGACACGCTGGGAAACCGGTTCCACGTCGACGGCCAGGGCGGCGAGCGGACGAAGACGGCGGCGCGACGGATGTGGGACGACAACAGCGAAGAGATCGGCCCCAGCCTGCCCTGGCCGGCCGACCGGATGCGGAACCTGCTCGCCTACCTGGAACGCGTCCGACAACAGCTCGGATGATGGACAGCTCGGATGATCGACCGGCGCCCCGCCCGGTGGCCGGATCAGCTCAGTAGGGCGGAGAGGGCCAGATCGACGTCGTACTCGGTGGAGTAGAGGTGGAACGAGGCACGGACCCGACCGGCGCGGACCGCAGCCCGGACCCCGGCGGACGCCAGTTTCTCCGCCGCCCCGGGTACGTCGACCGTGACGATCGCGCTGTTCGAGGGCGGCTGGCCGAGGCCGGTCAGGAACCGGTTGGCCAGCCCGACGTTGTGGTCCCGGATCGCCGGTGTTCCGATCTCGGCGAGCAGTTCCATGGCCGGGGCCGCTCCGACGAAGCAGAACCAGGCGGGGGAGATGTCGAACCGGCGCGCGTCGCCGGCCAGGCGAAGCGGTGGACCGTAGTACGACGAGTGCGGGTCCTCGCCCGCGTACCAGTTCGCGGCCAGCGGGGTGATCCGGTCCCGGATCCGGGGACTGAGATAGCCGAACGCCGCTCCGCGCGGAGCCATCAGCCACTTGTACGCCCCCACCGCCACCACATCGGCCCGGCTCGCGTCGAACGGTAGCCAGCCGCAGGCCTGGGTGGCGTCGACCACCACCAGCGCGTCGTGCGCCCCGGCGGCGGCGAGTACGTCGTCGTACCGGGCGACGGTGCCGTCGGCGGACTGCACCAGGCTGAACGCCACCAGGTCGGTGTCGGCGTCGACCGAGTCGGCGAGCCGGTCGAGTGGCACCGTGCGGACCCGTACCCCACGGTCGGCGTGCACCTGCCAGGGGAAGAGGTTGGAGGTGAACTCGACCTCGGGTACGACCACGGTGCTGCCGGCCGGCAACGCCGCACCGACCGGGGCGAGCAGTTGGGACACGGTCGCGCCGACGGTGACGTCCGAGACCGGTACGCCGACCAGGCCGGCGAAGGCGGCCCGGGACCGTACGGTCGACTCGTCCCATCCCTCCCAGGACGTACGGCCGAGCCGCCAGTCGGCCAGCGCCGCCTGCAACGCCGACCACGCGGGTTCGGGCGGCAGCCCGTAGCTGGCCGTGTTCAGCCAGCCCGGCTCGGGCTGCCACAACTCCTGCGCCTTGACGAGATCCACGCGACCAGCCTAGCCAGCGGCCTCCATCAACCCTGTCGGCCAAGGGCGCCGTGCAGGAACAGGTCGACCAGTTCCTCGACGGCGACCTGCGGCTGCCCCTGGGCCGGTGGTCTGCCCCGTCCGAAGAGGAAGCTCAGGAAGATGTCCGCCAGCCGGTCGGGCGGCAGCCGTAGCGTGGCCCGCTCCGGCTCGAACAGCTCGGCGATCGCCTCCCGGGTCTCGGCCTGCGCCGCGTCCCGGCCGGCCGATCGGCCCTGCCCAGCAGAGTCGTCCCGCTCAGCAGAGCCGTCCCGTGCGGCGTCGGCAGCGGTGTGTTCGCCGGGCGGCGGCCTCCGCGACTGGTAGCCCGTCGCGTGCAGCGCGCCGAGCACGGTACCCATCCGGTTCAGGTGCCCGGAGAGGGCCTCGGCGGCCTCCACCAACCTGTCCGCCAACGGCTGCTCCATCGAGACGGACCGGACCTCCCGCAGGACCGCTGTCGGGTCCAGCGCCCGCATGATGCAGGCGGTCAGCAGTTCCTCCTTGTCGGCGAAGACCCGGAAGATGGTCGCCTCCCCGATCCCTGCCGCTCGGGCGATCTGTTGCGTCGTCACCGCGCTGCCGAACTCGGCCACCAGCGGTAGCGCCGTCTGCAGCACCATTTCTCGTCGTTGTTCCGGGGTCATTCCCGGCGCACGTCGCCGGGTTGCTGGTGTCGTCATGCCATCCAAACTACGGAGTGAGTACTCACTCCGTCAACCACAATTCCTTTCCGTCCACCCATCGGGTGCGCCTTCGCGGGCTGCCGGCCATGGTGGCGTTAACGGCGATACGTCCTACAGGTAGCGGTGTTTCGTATCGGGTGTTAGCCTCGCTAACGTGGATACGAGAACGCGGATACTGCACGCGGCGGCGGACCTGCTCGCCCGCTCGCCCGAGGCCGACGTCTCGACCCGGGCGGTGTGCGAGGCCGCCGGCGTCGGCGCCCCGGTGCTCTACCGCCAGTTCGGCGACAAGGAGGGCCTGCTCTCAGCCGTCGTGGACTTCGGCTTCGAGCAGTACCTGGCGGGCAAGCGCGCCGCGAAGCCGTCGAACGACCCGGTACGGGACCTACGGGACGGCTGGAACAACCACGTCGCGTTCGCGCTGGAGAACCCGAACTTCTACCGGCTGATGTACTCGCCGGGGCTCTCGGCCCCACCCGGCGCCGCAGCGGAGGCGCACGGCCTGCTGCTGGCGGTCCTCGAACGCTGCGCGGCGGCCGGTCGACTGCGGGTCAGCCCGGAACTGGCCGCCCAGATGGTGATGCCCGCCAACGCCGGAGTCGCGTTGCTGCTCATCACCCGCCCCGCCATCTACTCCGACGCCGCCGAGGTCTCCGCCCGGGTCCGGGAGGCGATCGTCACCGCAGTCACCACTCCGGACGAGCCTCCCCGTACGCCGCGCCCGGACGGCGAGGTGAGCGTCCTCGCCGCCAGCCTCGGTGCCGTCCTGCGAGCCGCACCGGCGAGCCCACTCTCCGGAACGGAGACCGCGCTGCTGCTGGAGTGGCTGGCCCGGTTGGCCGACGCCTGAAGCGAAGGAAGGGCCCCTTCTTATCGCTTTCTGTAGAACAAGGGCCCCTTCTTAACCACCCAGCCCAACTGCCCTCATCGCCTTCGAGGAGAAACAAGATGTCTGTCCACGCCGCCCCGACCATCCGGACCGCCGTCGTGACCGGAGGCTCGCGCGGCATCGGCCGCCGGGTCGCCACCCGACTGGCCGCCGACGGCTACGCCGTCGTCATCAACTACGTCAGCAACTCCGCCGAGGCCGAGGCGGCCGTGCGGGAGGTCGAGGCCGCTGGCGGCCAGGCGATCGCGGTACGCGCCGACGTCGCCGACGAGAATGCGATAAGCGCTCTCTTCGACACCGCCGAGCAGACGTACGGCGGTGTCGACGTGGTCGTGAACGCGGCCGGCCGGATGCCCCTCGCGCCGCTGGCCGACCTCGACCTCGACGTCCTGGATGCCCTGTACCGGACCAACATCCGGGGCACCTTCGTCGTCGACCAGCAGGCGGTACGGCGACTGCGTCCCGGCGGCGCCATCGTCAACCTCTCCTCCTCGGTCATCGGGCTCGCCTTTCCCGGCTACAGCGCCTATGCGGCCACGAAGGGCGCGGTGGAGGCGATGACGCTGGTGCTGGCCCGGGAGTTGCGGGGCCGCGACGTCACGGTGAACGTGGTCGCACCGGGGCCGACCGCCACCGACCTGTTCCTCCAGGCCAACGACGAGGAGCGGGTCGCGCGGCTGGCGGCGCAACCGCCGTTGGAGCGGCTGGGCACCCCGAACGACATCGCGGAGGTGGTCGCCTTCCTCGCCGGTCCGGCCGGCCACTGGGTCAACGGCCAGGTGCTGCGGGCCAACGGCGGAATCATCTGACCGCGTGCGGTGGGAAGCAGTCGACCGGGAGGCGTCCGTCGGGAGGCGGTGACCGGCCATCGGCGGGCCCCGCACGGGTCAGGGGCGGATCTGCCAGGCATTCACGGCCAGCCGGCCGGTGTTGCCGAGGTCGATCACGGTCCGTGGCGCGACGATCTGCGGCGGTTCCCCCGCTGCCGGGGCGATCTCCAGGTACTTACCCCTGGTGGCGGGCACGGTCGAATCCGTCACCGTGTTGCGCCACAGGATTCGCGCCATCACCTGCTCGCCGGGCCGCAGCGTCACCGGCCGGGGTGGTCCGTCATAGCTGTCCGGCGCGCTGACCGGAGCGGAACCGTTGCCGACCGTGATGTCGAGTGGCTGCCGGTCCTCGTCCAGCACCCGCACCACCGGAAAGCCGTTCGCGGTGTAGTCGCGGGTGCCGCAGTTGGTGAGGACGATGCCGATCGCCCGAAGCCCCATGGCGCCGTCCACCGGGCCTGCGGTGATCGCGACTCCCGATTCCGGACAGGCGGCAGCCGTGCTGCTCGGCGACGGCGTGGGTGGGGGTGGAACCGGTGCGGGACCGGTACAGCCGACGAGCAGTGCGATCCCACCGAGCAGCGGGCCGAACCGGCGGATCGTTCTCGCCGGAGCACACCGGACGCCGTGGACCTCCGTGGGCAGAGCGGATCTTGGATTCACCCGGCCCAGGATTCCAGCACGACCGGGGGAACGGCCGACCGGCCCGGCGTGGAGAGGTCGAGCAGGGTCGCGCAGACGGCAATCAGCCGGGCGCGTAGTTCACCGGCACGCTGCGAGAACTCGCGTTGCCGGGCGACGTACTCGGCCCTGCCCTCCGGTGTCTCGATGGCGACCGCCGGCTGCCCGTACGAGGAGAGGTCGTACGGGGACGCCTGCATGTCGAGCAGTCGGATGTCCCGGGCGAGTGCGAAGCAGTCGAGCGCCAGGTCTCCGGGAACCGCGGGGCCGAGCTTGCTCGCCCACTTGTGGCAGTCCATCGAGGCGTGCAGGCAGCCCGGCTGGTCCAGGTCCACCTGAGTTGCCCGGGTGGGTTGAAGGCGGTTGAGACCGACCGCCTCCGGGGTGAAGAACCGGAACGCGTCGAAGTGCGTACACCGGATCTGGGCGGACTCGACCACGGCGTCGGTGCCCTCCTGCCCGAGTCGCAGCGGAAGGGGGTGCCGGCGCTCACGTTGGCGGTAGACCATCGCCCACTCGTGCATTCCGAGGCAGCCGGTGAAGGCCGGGCGGGACGCGATCGCGGTCAACAGCCGATGGATGAAGCGTACCGACTCGGATCTGTCCGCCAGGTAGGCCGTGACGTCGAGCCGTACGACCCCACCGGCGTCGGTGGCGTACCAACGCCACTGTCCGTGCGGCGCGGCGCCGGCCGCGCCCGGTTCCAGCCCGGTGCCCGCTCCGGGGTGCCAGCGTCGCAACTGTGCCGGCCTGGTGCCGTAGTAGTCGTAGAGGAAGTCGTCGATAGCGTGCCGTTCCCCCGATGCCTTCCGGGCCCGGTGTCCCGCGGTGAGGAGGTCGGCGCGTTCCTCGTGGGCCTGGACGAGCCCACGCCAGATCGGCGCGGGCATGATCGTCGGGGGCAGGCCGGTCACCGCCGGGCACCCCGGTCGTCCCTCGCCCGCCGGGCACTGAGGTCGGCCGTGTCGGGCACGGCGGTCCGGATGCGGGCGGCGATCACCAATCCAGGGTACGACCAGCCCTGACCCGCGTCCCGACGGCAGGGTGCCGGCCCAGCCGGGTTCAGTGCGGTACGTCCACGCTGACTCCGGCCGAGAAGACCGCGCTGCGCAGCTCGATCCGGGTCGGCGGGGCCGGTCCAGCCGGGGCGAACACCAGCGGAAGGAGCATGCGTTCACCCGCCGGTACGGGCTCGGCGAACGGATCCTTGCCGGCGTTGGCAGTCTGGGTGGCCGGTACGTCCGCGCCGACCCAGTCGCCCGTGGGCAGGTACGCCCGTTGCAGGGTGCCGTGCCACTGCTGGCTCCGATCGGTCAGGTTGCGTACGCCGACGATCGCCTGACATCCGGCCGGTGCCGGTGGGCAGAGCAACCGGTACACGGTGAACTCGAAGGCGCTCTCCCGCAGGCTCGTGCCGACCGGGCCGGCGACGGTCTTGCCTACCCACGCCCCGCTCGACGGCTGTCGACCGGTGCTGATCGCGCTCACCTGGCTCGATCCGATCCACGCGGTGATCGTGGCGAAGGCCACCGCGAGCAGCAGGGCGACCCCGACAGCCAGCCAGGCGGGTGGCTTCGCCCGCCGCCGTCGTGGCCGGTAGGCCGTGGCCGGATGCGGGCTGGGCCGGGCCCGCCCGACCGCAGGGGACGTCTCTTCGGGGTACTGCGCCTCCGTTGATTCCTCCGGCTCGTCCCCTTCGGTCTGCTGGGTTTCCGCGGGTACCGGGGTGCGGGGCGGCACCGCCGCCTGGCCGACGTATCGGGCACCGCCCGCGATGCCCACCAGCCCCTGCGCCTCGGCCGGCTCGCCGGGCCGGGGGACGCGGTCGTGCTCCGCCAGACCACCGTCGTCCGTCAGCCGGTCGTCATCCGCCAGTAGGCCGTCATCCGTCAGCCGGTCGTCGTCCGTCAGCAGGTCGTCGTCCGTCAGCAGGTCGTCGCTCGTCAGCAGGTCGTCGTCGACCAGTTCGGCACCGTCGCCCTCCGGCCGGAGCCGGCTGTCCGTGGGCCGCTCCTCCGCGAGCCGCTCCTCCGCCAACTCCCGATTCTCGAAGAGGCCGCCGTCAGCAACCGGTTCGCCGTTCCCGACCAGATCGTTCCCGGCCAGAACGCCGTTCTCAGGATGGCCGGTGGCGCGTAGGACTTCGGCCGGCGCTGGGATCTTGGCGTTTCCGCGTACCCGGGCGGTGGCCCTGGCGATGGGATTACCGGACCGACGGATAACCCGTCCCTGGGCAGCGGCGGCGCGTTCCTCGTCGGCACGCCGCTCCGCCGCTTGCTTCTTCGCGCGTTTCTTCGCGCGTTTCTTCGCGGCGCGTCTCTCCCCGGCGCCACTGCGACCGGTGGCATTGTCCGGGTCGGTGGCGCCACTCGGGTCGGTGACGCTACTCGAGCCGGTGGCGCCGTCCGGGCCGGCGGCGTTCACGATGCCGGCCGCCCGTCGACGGCGTAATCGGCGGGACCAGATCAGGCCGGCGGCCCCGGCGAGCAGGATCACCACCACTGCCGCGACGCCCAGCATCAGGGTGCTGCGCCACCACGGCGGGGATGCGGCGGGCTCGGCCCGTACCGAATTGTCGGTACCGGATCCCCCACCGCCGGCGGCGCCGGCATTCGCCGGGTCCCAGGTCGCGCTCGCGCAGTCGTACGGCATGTTGCCGTTGGCGACGAAGGCGCAGGCCGGTGCGGTGACGTTCGTCCTGCCGGGCGGCGGTGTGAGGGTGCTGGTCAGCCGCGCGGCGGTTCGGGCGCCCAACTGCACCTGCCAGACCACCTCCGGGCCGGCCTGGCCGGGCTGCCCACCGGCGGGAACCACCTGGCCCCCCTGGCTGATCATCGCCGTGGTGGTGCCGGGCGGCAGATCCTGCCGGACGGTCGTCCTGACCATCCCGTCGGTGGCGTTGCGCACCTGGATCTCGTAGCGTGGCGACGCGCTTCCGGAACTGGTCATCGCGATCGTGATCAGCGGAGCAGCCGCCTGGGCGGGGACGCCGGGTGCGGCGGTGGCCAACAGGCAACCCCCGATCACCGCCCCTGCCGTACGTAGTCGGGTCGATGCAGGCATCACGAAGAGTCCTCCCGATCCGACGCTAGGCCGGTTCCGGCGCCGGCCGGCGGCGAAGAATCGAACCGCTGCCCGGGAAGCGGAAGCTGCGGTATTGTGCGCCGCCCGGTGCGGCATCGGGCCCGACCGCTGGTGGGGATAGATTGGCCGGGTGCGTATCGCTCGTTTCGCTCATGCAAAAGGAATGTCGTTCGGCGTGGTCGAGGGTGACCCCGAGGCCGGCCCGGAGGGCCTGACGGTGGCCGAGATCGAGGGCCATCCGTTCGGCGAGATCCGCTTCACCACGGCCCGGTGGGCGCTGGCGGACGTCCGCCTGCTCTCGCCGATCCTGCCGAGCAAGGTGGTGTGCGTCGGGCGTAACTACGTCGAGCACGCGGCCGAACTCGGTAACGAGGTGCCCGCCGAGCCGCTGCTGTTTCTCAAGCCGTCCACGTCGGTTATCGGGCCTCGGGACGCGATCCGGCTGCCGACCCAGTCGAAGCAGATCGAGCACGAGGCCGAGCTGGCCGTGGTGATCGGGCCGCCGGGCGTACGCCGGGCCGACCGGGCCACCGCCGCGCAGGCGATCTTCGGCTACACCTGTGCCAACGACGTCACCGCCCGGGATCTCCAGCGGTCGGACGGTCAGTGGACCCGGGCCAAGGGGTTCGACTCGTTCTGCCCGATCGGCCCGTGGATCTCGACCGGAATCGACGTCAGCGACGTCGAGGTCCGCTGCGAGGTGGGCCGTGCCGCCGAGGAGATGGAGGTACGCCAGCTCGGTCGGACCAAGGACATGGTGTTCGACGTACCGACCCTGGTGTCCTACATCTCACACGTGATGACACTGCTTCCCGGCGACGTGGTGCTGACCGGCACTCCGGCGGGGGTTAGTCCGATCGTCGACGGGGATATCGTGACGGTGCGCGTCGGAGGGATCGGCGATCTGTCGAACCCGGTGGTGGCTCTGGATTAGGGGGCTGCCGCCGGGACGGTGCGGGGTCAGCGTCCGGTACCGACCCGATTTGGCCTCCACCACCGGGTCCGGTAAAGTTCGCTTCCGGTGCGACGAGCACCGATGGGGTATGGGGTAATTGGCAGCCCAACTGATTCTGGTTCAGTTAGTCTAGGTTCGAGTCCTGGTACCCCAGCCACCGATGCCCGGAAGGGTGCCGGTAGCTGGTCTCTGGTAGAGTTCAGCAGCGTTGATCGCAAGGTCAACAACGGAAGTTCTGGCCCCGTCGTCTAGCGGCCTAGGACGCCGCCCTCTCAAGGCGGTAGCGCCGGTTCGAATCCGGTCGGGGCTACACATGACGGCCCGCGTCACCTACTGGTGGCGCGGGCCGTTTCCGTTGCGCCGGGGGCCTGAGCGCCAAGCTGTGGGCGCGTACACGCCGGGATGCGAGCGGGCGTATGCGCCACGATGCGGGCGTACCGGCGGTACGGGCGGAACCCGTTGCGTCGTACCGCCTATGGGTCGAGCATCGCACACCAGGCGGCGTACGGCAGACGAATGAGCCATCCAGCCCAGCTCGCACCCGCCCGGTGAGTTAGGAGGGGGCCCTTCTTCTACAGAATCCGATAAGAAGGGGCCCTTCCTTACACCTCTCTAGAGGCCGCTGAGGCGTTGGCCGGCTCGGACGACGGCCATCGCGTGGCGATCGCCGGGGCGGCGGCCCAGCCGTTCGATCGGTCCGGAGATGCTGATCGACGCGATGACGCGGCCGGTGCGGTCGCGGATCGGGGCTGAGACGCTCGCCACCCCGGGCTCGCGCTCGGCGACGCTCTGGGCCCAGCCGCGGCGGCGTACCTCGGCCAGGGTGCGGCCGGTGAACTTGCACCGGGGGAGTAGTGGCATCACCGCCTCCGGTGGTTCCCAGGCGAGCAGGATCTGGGCTGCCGAGCCGGCGGTCATCGGCAGTACCGAACCGACCGGAACCGTGTCGCGCAGTCCGCTGGCCCGCTCGGCGGCGGCCACGCAGATCCGCTCGTCGGCCCGGCGCAGGTAAAGTTGAGCGCTTTCGCCGGTCGCGTCCCGGAGCGCGGAGAGCAGCGGCTCGGCCGCGGTCAGTAGGACGTCCGGGGCGGCGTTCGCCAGCTCGCCCAGGCGCGGCCCGGGGCGCCAGCGCCCCTGGGTGTCCCGGACCAGCATCCGATGGATCTCCAGGGCCTGCGCCAGGCGATGCGCGGTGGCCCTGGGCAGCTTGGTGCGATCGACGAGTTCGGCCAGGCTGGCGCCGTCGACGCAGGCGGCGAGGATGACCACCGCCTTGTCGAGAACGCCGACACCGCTCATACTGTGTCCCACAAGCCGAAACCTACCTCCCAGAATTTAGGATGTCCAGATGGTGGGAGTCACTCCAGAGCCGTCCTCGCCCAGGACCTTGGCCGAGAAGGTCTGGGATGCTCACGTGGTGCGATCCGCTGACGGTGAGCCGGATTTGCTCTATATCGACCTGCACTTGCTGCACGAGGTCACCAGTCCGCAGGCGTTCGACGGCCTGCGGATGGCCGGTCGCCCGGTCCGCAGACCCGACCTCACGCTCGCGACCGAGGACCACAACACCCCGACCGGGTACGACGATCCCGCGTTCCGGTCCCGGCGAGGTGACCTGCTCACCATCGCCGACCCGACCTCCCGGACCCAGATCGAGACGCTGCGCCGCAACTGCGCGGAGTTCGGTCTCCGCCTGCACCCGCTCGGCGACGAGAACCAGGGCATCGTGCACGTGATCGGGCCGCAACTCGGACTGACCCAGCCCGGCCTGACGATCGTGTGCGGCGACTCACACACGGCCACGCACGGCGCGTTCGGTGCCCTGGCGTTCGGCATCGGGACGAGTGAGGTGGAACACGTTCTCGCGACCCAGACCCTGCCGCAGAACCGTCCCAGGACGATGGCGGTCACGGTCACCGGTGAACTGGCTCCCGGAGTCACCGCCAAGGACCTGGTCCTGGCGCTGATCGCCCAGGTGGGCACCGGTGGGGGGCGCGGCCACATCGTGGAGTACCGCGGCGAGGCGATCAGCCGGCTCTCCATGGAGGGCCGGATGACCATCGCCAACATGTCCATCGAATGGGGCGCCAAGGCCGGCATGATCGCGCCGGACGAGACCACCTTCGCCTACCTCAAGGGCCGCCCGAACGCTCCGCAGGGCGCGGACTGGGACGCGGCACTGGAGTACTGGCGGACGCTGCCCACCGACCCGGACGCGACGTTCGACAGCGAGGTGGTGCTGGACGCGAGCCGGATCAGCCCGTTCGTCACCTGGGGCACCAACCCGGGGCAGGGTACGGCGCTGAACGCGGTGGTGCCGGATCCCGAGGAGTTCGTCACCGACGCCGAGCAGACGGCCGCGCGGCGGGCCCTGGAGTACATGGACCTCAAGCCCGGAACCCGGATGCGGGACGTTCCGGTGGACGTGGTCTTCGTCGGCTCGTGCACCAACGGCCGCCTGGAGGACCTGCGGGCCGCCGCCGACGTCCTGCGCGGGCACAAGGTCGCCGACGGGGTACGGATGCTCGTCGTGCCGGGTTCCGCCGCCGTCCGCGAGGCGGCCGAGCACGAGGGCCTGGACGAGGTCTTCACGGCGGCGGGTGCGGAGTGGCGGTTCGCCGGCTGCTCGATGTGCCTCGGCATGAACCCGGACACCCTTCAGCCGGGCCAGCGCTCGGCCTCGACCTCCAACCGCAACTTCGAGGGCCGGCAGGGCCGGGGCGGTCGTACCCACCTGGTCTCGCCACCGGTCGCCGCGGCCACCGCCGTGGTCGGCCGCCTGGCCGCTCCCGCCGACCTGTGAAGGGCTGAGCTGACATGGACAAGTTCACCGTGCACACCGGTACGGCGGTTCCGCTGCGCCGGTCCAACGTGGATACCGATCAGATCATCCCCGCCGTGTACCTCAAGCGGGTGACCCGGACGGGCTTCGAGGACGGTCTCTTCAGCGCCTGGCGCGAGGATCCGACATTCGTTCTCAACGATTCCTCATATTCCGGTGCGTCGATTCTGGTTGCCGGCCCGGAGTTCGGCACGGGGTCGTCCCGAGAGCACGCGGTCTGGGCTCTCCGGGACTGGGGGTTCCGGGTTGTCATCGCCCCCCGCTTCGGCGACATTTTCCGGGGGAACGCCCTCAAGGAAGGTCTCCTGCCGGTCGAGCTCGAATTGAAGGCCGTCGAGGCATTGTGGGCGTTGGTGGAGTCCAACCCGGCGGTGCGGATCGACGTTGATCTGACCGCCCGGGAGGTCCGGGCCGGCGACGACACCTGGTCCTTCCCGCTCGACGATTTCAGCCGGTGGCGGCTTCTGGAGGGCTTGGACGACATTGGACTGACCCTCCGGCATGAGGCGGACATCACCGCGTACGAGGGGCGCCGCTCACCCTTCCGGCCCGTGGTGGCATAGGCCGAACGCTCGACCACACAGTCGATTTCGCCCCCGCCGGTCCGTCCGGCGGGGGCGAATCCGTTGCGACACAATGGGTTTTTTCGAGCAGATGTTTGTGTCCCGGTGGCACAGGGCATACCGTGCGCGCAGAATGGCTCGCGTTGAGTCCAGTTGCACATTGGGAGGGAAGTCGTGAACAAGGCCGAGCTCATCGAGGCTCTTGCCGCGCGTCTGGGTGACCGGAAGGCGGCGACGTCGGCGCTCGACGCGGTCCTCGCGGAGGTCCAGGCGGCGGTCACCAAGGGGGATCGGGTGGCCATCACCGGGTTCGGGGTGTTCGAAAAGCGCGTGCGCGGTGCTCGAACAGCCCGCAACCCTCGCACCGGCGAGTCGGTGAAGGTGAAGAAGACATCGGTTCCGGCCTTCCGGCCGGGCGCCGGGTTCAAGGAGATGGTCGCCAGCGGCAAGGCCCCGAAGAACACGGTCGCGGCGAAGAAGAGCGCCACGGCCACGACGGCGAAGTCGACCGTCGCGAAGAAGACCGCGACCAAGAAGGCGGCGCCGGCGAAGGCGACCGCCACCAAGGCCACGGCCGGCAAGAAGACGGCTCCGGCGAAGAAGGCCACCGGCGTCAAGAAGGCCACCACGGCCAAGAAGACGACGGCGGCGAAGAAGACGACGGCAGCCAAGAGCACTTCCACCCGCGCAACGGCGGCGAAGAAGACCACCGCCAAGAAAGCTCCGGCCAAGAAGGCCGCGAAGCGCTGACTTGGGCACCGCGAGGGCGTCTCCGGCTCGGCCGGGGACGCCCTTGGTGCTGTCCGGGAACGCCATCGGCGCCGGCCGAGAGGGTCCGTGGGGCCGAAGTCGTACCGCAGAAGGGGTCGCAGGGGCCCTGAGCGGCTCCTGGACGGCTCGGAATCCCCGTACCCTGTGCGTACTACGTTCCGGGCGGCTGTGCCCGTGACGACGTCGCCACGCAGGTCAGGAGTCTGGGGTGAGAAGCCGGTCCGCGCCGTCCAGCCGGCTGGCGCCAACCAACCGTTCGGCGGCGAACGCGAGCAGCCAGCCGGTGCCCTTCCCGGTCTCGAAGTCCTGCGGCGGCTCGGCCGGATCCGCCAGGGCGGTCAGCCGGGCCAGCGCCTCCGAAATCACCTTGCCCTGACTGCACACCACCACCGAGCCGCCGGTGCGGGCGAGGTCGAGCAGCGCGCCGGCCGCGGCGAGGGCGTTCTCCACCGTGTCCTGGCCCGGCGCCGGTTCGTCGAAGGCGGAATCGACCTCGACCGGCCGGTCGAGCAACTCGGCCAGGGGCTGGAGCGTCTGTACGCACCGCCGGGGCGCCGCCGAGAACAGGCGTACCGGACGGATGAACGCCAGGAGTTCCGCCAGGGCGTCGGCCTGTGCCTGGCCGGAGGTGTCCAGCGGTCGAGCGGTGTCCGGCCCGGACCAGGTGCCCCGTTTCCCGGCCTGCGCGTGCCGGACGATCCCCACCATCGCGGTCACCGGCGGCAGCGCGGCGAAGTCCCCGAGCACCCGTACGTCGTGCGGGTAGCTGAGCAGCCGGGTGGCCTCGCCCAGCGGCAGCCAGCGCACGTCGTCGACCTCGGTCTGCGGCTGGAAGCCCCCCGTGCCGGCCGCCCGCATCGACCAGAACTCGACCACCTTCGGCGCACCGTCCCGCATCAGGTAGTGCACCAGGGGCAGCCGAACCTGCGGAACCCCGCGTACGTCGGCCTCCTCGGCGACCTCCCGCACGGCGGCGGTCAGCGGATGTTCCCCCGGATCCAGCTTGCCCTTGGGCAGCGACCAGTCGTCGTACCGGGGACGGTGTACGACACACACCTCCACGCCGTCGCCGGACGGCCGCCAGACCACTCCACCCGCTGCCCGTACCGGAGTCATCGCAGCCATGCCGTCCGGCGTCTGCGCGCCGTCCGGCCCCAGGCGTCGGGGAAGGCGGCCCGAGCGGCGTGCACGCTGGCCCGCTCCCGTTCGAAGAGCCGCCCGGCGGTGACCGCCGTGGCGTGGTCGCCCCGCTCCAGTTCCGCGATCGACAGCCAGGTCTGCGCGGCGACCGCCGCGTCCTGGTGCTCACCGAGCAGGTCCTGCACCTTCTTCAGCGCGCGGGCGAGCTTCGCCGCCTCGCCGCCGAGTACTCCGGCGACGGCGTCGACGGCGTACCGGGCCCGCTTGCCGTTGATCCGGACCGCGTGCCAGCGCTCGTCCGGTGCCTCCGGGTCGAGATCGGCGGCGCCGTCGACCTCGTCGTCGCCGTCGGTCAGCCGGTGCCAGGGCCGGGCCACCAGCCGGGGCAGGACCTCGGTCGCCGGTCGTCCGGCCCGGCCGGTCAACTGTGGCGTCCGGGCGGCGTCCACCAGTGCCTCGACCAGGGTGAGGTAACGCGCCGAGCCGAGTGCCTCGTCGACGGCGGCCAGCGCCGCCTCGTGCCGGGCGACCAGCACCCGGTCGATCCGGGCGACCGCCGCCGGGTCGAGCGGGCTGAGCGGGTCGGCCGCCGCCGTAAGCGACAGCCGGGCCCGAAGCACCTCGGCGTCGCGGGCCTGCCCGAGTATCCCGGCGAGCCACTTCAACTCGTCCCGCAGCGGCCGGGCCCAGGCCTTGCGGACCAGTGGCCCGAACGTCCGCAGGTCGCTGCGGAGCCGTCGACAGCCGACCCGCATCTGGTGTACGGCGGTGTCGTCGTTCCCGACCGGTGCCCGCAGCCGGACCAGTGGATCGTGTCCGAGCAACCGCCCCGTGCTGCGGCGGATCGCGGCGACCACCACGTCTCCCGCGCTCGGCTCGGCGGCCAGTTCGCCCGGGGCGACCAGGTCAGGTTCGCCCTCGGCCGCCGCGCCGAGTGCCCGGACGTGCTTGGGGGTGAAGCCACCGGCCCGGGCACCGGCGCCGGTCAGCACCGACTCCACCCGGTCGAGCAGTTCCCGCTCGCCGCGCTTGCGCTCCACCTCGATCTCGCGGAACGTGGCCCGGACCCGCTTGCCGTCCAGCACCGACACCGCGTCGTCGGCGAGCTCCACCAGCACCCGGTCGGCGTCGTCGCGCAGTTCGTACGCCCGGCGGACGGTCCGGACCACCGCCGCCGGGGTCAGCTCCGCTCCTCGGGAGTACGCGGTGACCAGCGCGACGAGGTCGGCCGGCGGAGTCTTCGGTCGGCCCTGACGGGAGATCTCGTGTCGTACGCCGGGGCTGTCGGCCGGCAACTTGACCGTCCAGGGCAGGGCGTCGCCCCGACGGTGGCGCAGCGAGACACCGGCCCGGGCCAGCCGCAGGTCGGCAGTGTCGAGGTAGGTCGCGGTGAGCGTCACCGGGGGCAGCTCCAGCAGCCGGCCACCGGCCGGTACGGCGCCGGACAGTTCGGGCAGGAGGAACTCCTGGTCCACCTCGTACTTGCGCTCCTCCTCCAGCATCGGGCAAGCCTAGTCCGCCCGTCCGGGGCAGCCACCGCCTTGACGGGGTGCCCGGATCACCTGGCGTGTCCGGATCATTTGGCGTGCCCGGAGAACCGGCCCAGCAGCGCCTCCTGCAGGTGGATCGGCGGCCGGTCCGGGCTGCCCGTGCGGCGGGCCCAACTGCCGTCCCCGGACAGCTCGAACGCGTCGATCTCGTCATCCAGCGAGAGGGTCAGCAGCTTGTCGAGCTCGGCTCGGGCGACCGGATCGGTCACCTGCACCAGCGCCTCCACCCGGCGGTCGAGGTTGCGGTGCATCAGGTCGGCCGAACCGATCCAGAACTCGGTGCCGTCCTCGGGCCCGCCGCTGCCGAACCGGAACACCCGGGAGTGTTCGAGGAACCGGCCGAGGATCGACCGCACCCGGATGTTCTCCGACAGCCCCGCCATACCGGGCCGGAGCGTGCACATCCCCCGGATCAGCAGGTCGACGTGCACCCCGGCCTGGGACGCCCGGTAGAGCGCGTCGACGATCGCCTCGTCCACCAGCGAGTTGACCTTGAACTGGACCAGACCCGGTACGCCCCGACCGGCCTTCTCCGCCTCCCGCTCGATCCGCTCGATCAGGCCGCTCCGGATGCCCTGCGGCGCGACCAGCAGCCGCCGGTACGAGGTCTGCCGGCTGTAACCGGTCAGCACGTTGAACAGATCGGTGAGGTCGGCACCCACCTCCGGGTCGGCGGTGAGCATGCCGAAGTCCTCGTAGAGCCGGGCGGTCTTCGGATGGTAGTTCCCGGTGCCGATGTGACAGTAGCGGCGGATCTGGTTCCCCTCCTGCCGTACCACCAGGGCGGTCTTGCAGTGCGTCTTGAGCCCGACCAGGCCGTAGACCACGTGGCAGCCGGCCCGCTCCAGCACCCGGGCCCATCCGATGTTGGCCACCTCGTCGAACCGGGCCTTGATCTCCACCAGCACCACCACCTGCTTTCCGGCGGCCGCGGCGTCGATCAGCGCGTCCACGATCGGCGAGTCGCCGCTGGTGCGGTAGAGGGTCTGCTTGATGGCCAGCACGCTGGGGTCGGCGGCGGCCTGCTCGATGAACCGCTGCACGCTCGTGGAGAACGAGTGGTACGGATGATGCACCAGGATGTCGCCGTCGCGCAGGGTGGCGAAGACGCTGCGCGGCACCTCGCCCTCGACCAGCCGGGGATGGGTGGCCGGCACGAACGGCGGATACTTCAGGTCGGGCCGGTCGCACTCGTTGTAGACCTGCCACAGCGACGACAGGTCGAGCAGCCCCGGAATCCGCAGCACGTCCTGGCTGTCCATGTCGAGTTCCCGGACCAGCAGGTCGAGTACGTGGTCGGAGACCGACGCGGCCACCTCCAGGCGTACCGGAGGACCGAACCGGCGCCGGGCCAGTTCCCGCTCCAGGGCCTGGAGCAGGTCCTCGTCCCGATCCTCGTCGACCTCCACCTCGGCGTTGCGGGTGATCCGGAACAGATGGCACTCGACCACCTGCATGCCGGAGAAGAGCTGGTCGAGGTGGACCGCGATCAGGTCCTCCAGCGGCAGGAACCGGCTACCGGGAGCGTCCCGCTCGACCCGGACGAACCTCGGCACGTTGTTGGGGACCTTGACCCGGGCGAAGAGCTCCGATCCGGCGTCGGACTCGCGGACCACGACGGCGAGGTTGAGCGACCGGCTGGAGATGTACGGGAACGGGTGCGCCGGGTCGACGGCGAGCGGGGTGAGCACCGGGAAGATCTGCTCCCGGAAGTACGTCCGCAGCCGCTGCCGCTCCGGGGTGGGCAGGTCGTCCCAGTGGACCAGACCGATGTTCTCGGCGGCCAGCTTGGGCATCACCTCGTCGACGAAGCAGCGGGAATGCCGGGCGACCAGGTCGGCGGCGGTCTCCGACACCAGTTGAAGCTGGGTACGCAGCGGCATCTGGTCGCCGCCCCGGACCGGTAGCCCGGCCGAGAGCCGCCGTTGCATGCCGGCGACCCGGACCATGTAGAACTCGTCCAGGTTGTTGGCGAAGATGGCCAGGAACTTGGCCCGTTCCAGCAGCGGGGTGTCCGGGTCCTCGGCCAGGGCCAGTACCCGGGCGTTGAAATCCAGCCAGGACAGCTCCCGGTTCAGGAACCGGTCCGGCGGCAGCGGTTCCGCCGG
>NZ_JADPUN010000199.1 GCF_015690345.1 Plantactinospora alkalitolerans
GCCCCCGTCCCGTACGGCTCCCGAGGGGACCGAGCAGCTGCCTGCGGAGGTCGAGGTGGTCGCCGTACCGGAGGAGGCACGTCCCGGGGCACACAGCTGGCAGCCGTACGTGACCGGCACGGTGTCCGAGGTACGCCTGCCCTGCCGGCACTCCGAGATAGCACAGCCGGCGAATCTGGGTCTCGCCTGGGACGGGATCGCCGCCTGGCTGGCGGCTCGAGGATAGCGGCGCCGGCCGGTCTGGGGGTGCGGGCATCCCCAGCCGGCCGGCACCTTCAGGCGCGAGGTGTCCACCAGGCGGGGTGCGCGCCGGCGGGTCGACGACATCGCGTACGGAAACGAGCGGGTCACCCGGCAGTCGGGTGGCCCGCTCGATCGCCGACAAGGCGTCGGGCGAACAGATCCGTAGACGGTGCATGAGCGAACCACACCGTCTACGGCTCCCCAACAGAGCGGTCCAGGTGCCCCTTCTGCCGGCTCGGCGGAAGGGGCACCTGGACCTCGGGGGTGAGTAATGCTCAGTTGGCGGAAAGCGCCTCGGTCGGTGCCAGACGGGAGGCGCGGATCGCCGGGTAGAGGCCAGCCATCGCGCCGATGACCAGGGTGGCCGCGAAGCCGCCATAGGTGGACCATGCGGGGACCACGGTCGACCAGCCACGGATCGTGGCGTAGATGCTGGTCACCACGATGCCGAGGAATGCCCCGCCGACTCCGCCGAGCGCGGAGAGCAGGAGCGACTCCGCGAGGAACTGGAGCCGGATCTGGCCACGGGTGGCACCCAGGGAGCGCCGTAGGCCGATCTCGGAACGGCGTTCGAGCACCGAGATGACCATGGTGTTGGCCACGCCGACTCCGCCGACCAGGAGTGCCACCGCGCCCAGGCCCAGTAGCAGGTTGGTGAACGCCTGGCTGGTGGCAGCCTGCGCGGTCAGCGCATCGGAGGGTTTGGAGACGGCGACCTCACCGGGCGACGCCGGGTTGGCGGTGGCCGCGAGCACTCCTTGCACGTCGTTGACGTAAGCCTCGTCCGACCGGGTGTAGATGATCGTCGGAAGGCTGTCGAACAGCAGGTAGTTCTCCGCGGCGGTCCAGCCGACCAGCGCCGAGGTGTCCAGCTCCGGTGCGAGCGTCGCCCTGTCGAGGATGCCGATCACGGTGAACCAGCGTCCGCCGAGGTAGACCTGGACGTCCCGGCCGGCGGCGCCGATGCCGAGCCGGTCGGCCGCGGTGGCGCCGAGCACCGTCGCCGGGTACTGCTCGGTGGCGGCGTTGAACCAGGTGCCGTTCGCCATCGTCGCCGTCACCGTGTCGAGCAGGTTCAACTTCGCGGCCCGTACGCTGAGACCGCCGCTCTGCTCGGCGGGAATCTTGTCGTTGCGGTACGCCTTGGCGTCCAGGACGGTCCCGACCGCGGCCACCTTCTGCACCGGTGTGATGCGTGAGATCATCGCGACCGATTCCTTCGGCAACGTCGCTGTCGTACCGGAAACGGTGCGTCCGGGGGTGACGGTCAGCAGATTCGTGCCCAACGCGGCGAGCTGGCGGTTCAGTGTTTCCTGACTCGACGAGGACAGTCCCACCACCGCCACCATCGCCGCGATGCCGATCGCGATGCCGAGCGCGGACAGGAACGCCCGCATCGGCCTGGTACGTAGCCCTGTGCCACCCACCCGCAGCACGTCCGAGGGGCTCATCCGTGCTGGTGACAACGTCGCTGTCACGACACGACCTGCCCATCCCGCATGACGATCTGCCGGGGCAGTTCGGCGGCGAGTTCCCGGTCGTGGGTGATGATCAGGACGGTTGTCCCGCTGGCGTGCAGCTCCCGCAGCAATGTCATCACGCCCGCCCCGGCGACCGAGTCCAGGTTGCCGGTCGGCTCGTCGGCCAGCAGTAGCGGCGGGTCGCCGATGACCGCGCGGGCGATGGCCACCCGCTGTCGTTCCCCGCCGGACAACTCGTTCGGCAGGTGATCCATGCGGCTGCCGAGGCCGACCCGGTTCAGCGCGGCCTCGGCGCGTTCCCGCCGTTCGCCCAGCGACACACCCGAGTAGAGGAGGCCGTCGGACACGTTGTCCCGGGCGGAGACGCCAGCGGCGAGATGGAACTGCTGGAACACGAATCCGATCCGGAAGGCGCGCAGCGCCGACAGTTGCCGGTCGGTGAGCTTCGCCACGTCGCGCCCGTCGATGTGAACCGACCCCGTCGAGGGCCGGTCGAGCGTCCCGATCAGATGCAGCATGGTGGATTTGCCGGACCCGGACGGGCCGACGATGGCCACCAGTTCCCCATAGCCGATCGTCAGGCTGACGCCGCGCACCGCGACGACCCCGCCCGGGTACTCCTTGGAGACGTTCTCGAGCCGAACTACCGAGTCCAGGCCGGCAGTGTGTACCTCTTCGAGCTGACCGACCGCGCTCATGCGGGCATCCCCACCGTCGCACCCTCGGCCAGGCCGTCGCCCGTGATCTCTACTTTGCCGTTGGCGAACAAACCGGTCTTCACGGCGATGAGCCGAGCGGAGTCACCCTCCACCAGCTGCACACCGTACCCACCCTCGGAGAGGGCGAGCAGAGCCGCTACCGGGACCGTCAGCACGTCCTTTCGCTCGGAGGACGCGAACGCCACCTCCAGGGAGGCCTCATCGAGGCCGGCCAGCTTCTTGGGATCGTTGGCGGTGACCGAGACCTCGATGACGGTGGTGTCCTTCTCCGTGCTGCTGGCGGCTGGCTTGATCACCATGACGGCGCTCGAGATCTTGCCGGGCAGGGTTTCGCCGTCCGGCAGCGTCACGGTCACCGGGGCTCCCTTTTTCGCCATCTGGCGGTAGTCGTACGGCAGTTCGACGCTGACCACCTTGCTGTTGCCGGTGTAGGTGAGAACGGTCGAACCGGGCCCGGTCACATTGCCCAACGCCAGTTTCTGGCTGTCCACCCGGATCTGCCCCGAGGCGTAGAACACCCGTCCGAGGTCCACCGTGCCGGTCTCGGACAGGCCCAGGTCGTCCTGCCACTCCCGGACCGCCGAGGCGGTGGACGACGTGAAGTCGTTGTCGACGGTGAATCCGTCGTATCCGAGCGCGCTCAGGTTCTGTTCGAACTGCTTGACGTCGGCGCCGCTGTCACCGGATTTCAGCGCCCGGTACATGGGGAGCCTGCCGTACATCAGTACTACCGGCTTGTTGTCCAGCCGGTAGAGCGGTTTGCCCCGGACCACCTGGCTGCCGATCCCCGGCAGCCAGGTAACGGTGCCGGTGAGGCGGCCGAAGACGCTTGTGGTGCTGCCGAAACCCAGGTCACCGCTGAGGGTGACGGCATCCACCAGGGTCTCCCTGGTGATGGTGGCCGTGGCCGGGGGCAGGGTACTGCCGGCTTCGGTCGTGGACTTCTTCCCACCGAACACTTCGAGGACGCCGGCGAATCCGACACCGGTCGAGGCGATGGCGGCCGCGCCGGCGGCGATCACGACGCCCGCCGCGATCGCCGCCCGGCCGCCACGGCGTCGACGCCGTTTGCCTTCGGCAGCCATCAGCCGTTGCCCCCGGCCGGCGTCGCCGGCTGGAACTGGCGGCACTTCTCCTCGGCGGCCTTGAGCTTCGGGTCGTCGGGCCCGCTCAGACCCAGCTTTTCGAAGTCCACCCGCATGGAGCCGTCGGCCTCCGGGTCGGGCCAGCCGGGGAAGCCGTTGTCCCGCATGCACTGGGCGAGCTTGCGCTGCCGCTCGGCCTGCTGCCCATCGGTACCGCCCCCGGCCGGGCGGCCGCCCCGGAATTGCTGACACTTCTTCTCCGCCTTGTTGAGCTCCGAGTCCGGGATGTTGTCGGGCACGTCGAAGCTCACCTGACCGTTGTCACCGACGGTCGGGTCGGGGAAGGTGGATATGCCGTTCTGACGCATGCAGTTCGCGTACTGGAGACCGGAGCTCTTGGCATCGGCGGCGGACTGGGCGGACGGGGTGGCTTTGCCGTCGCCATCCACGCTGGCCACTCCTCCGTCCCCTTCGCCTGAGCCGCCGCAGCCCGCCAGGCTGATCGCGACCAACAGGCCACAGACAAGTCCTGTCCTGATACGCATGGTCGACTCCTTCGTTAGGAATGCGGCCGTGCGTCGACCGCTGTGTTCGAGGAAAACAGATCAGCCGTTTCCATCCGGTCACCATGGGGGTGACGCGGTGGATACCCGAGCGTCGGCGACTATGGTGGTATGCGGATACTCGTGGTCGAAGACGAGCGGTTGCTCGCCGAGGCGGTCGCCGAGTGGTTGCGCGGCGACGCGCACGCGGTCGACGTGGTGAACGATGGCGGTGCCGCTCTGGAACGCCTCGGCGTGAACGACTATGACGTGGTGGTGCTGGACCGGGATCTGCCGGTGGTGCACGGGGACTCGGTCTGTCGGGAGATCGTCAGTAGCAGCGCCGGTGTGCGGGTGCTGATGCTGACCGCCGCCACGGATGTCGACGACCGGGTGGCCGGGCTGGCCCTGGGCGCCGATGACTACCTGCCCAAGCCGTTCGCGTTCCGGGAGCTGTCCGCCCGGGTGCAGGCGCTCGGACGGCGCGGACTGCCCGCATTGCCGCCGGTGTTGCAGCGGGCCGGCATCCGGCTGGACCCGAACCGTCGGGAGGTGTTCCGGGACGGCCGGCTGGTGCCGCTGGCGCCGAAGGAGTTTGCGGTGCTCGCGCAGCTGCTGCGGGCGGAGGGCGCCGCGGTCTCCACCGAGCAGTTGTTGGAGAAGTCGTGGGACGAGAACGCCGACCCGTTCACCAACGCCGTACGAATGACGATCTTGAAGCTGCGCCGCAAGCTGGGCGATCCGCAAGTGGTTCTGACCGTGCCGGGCGGAGGGTACCGCATACTGTGAGCAGGCTGACGATCCGAGCCCGGTTGACGCTGGTCTACTGCGGGCTGCTGGCTTTCGCCGGCCTGCTCCTGTTGGCGGTGATGTACGGGCTGATGGCCCGGCACATGGCGCCGGGCCGCCAGCTGGCGGAGGCCGGCTCGGGAGCGGATCGGGTCGGCCAGCCGGCGCCGCTGGCCGGCTTCGCCGAGCGGATCCGCGAGAGCACGCTCGAAGCGATGCTGATCCAGGGCGGGGTGGCGCTTGTCGTGATCATCGCGTTGGCCGTCGGGCTGGGCTGGCTCATCGCCGGTCGGATGCTGCGGCCGCTGCATCGGGTAACCGACACTGCCCGCCGGATCGCCCAGGCGCCCGCCGCCGACCGGCGCCTGGACGAACGGATCGCGCTCGACGGCCCGCACGACGAGATCAGGGTGCTGGCCGACACCTTCGACGTGATGTTGGAGCGGTTGGACAGCTCATTCGACGGGCAGCGCCGCTTCATCGCCAACGCCTCGCACGAACTGCGTACCCCGCTCACCCTGAATCGGGCGCTGCTGGAGGTGGCCGTCTACCGCCGGACCGCGTCGGAGGAGGTGCGGCAGCTCGGTGAGACGCTGCTGGAGATCAACAGACGGCACGAGCGGCTGATCGACGGCCTGCTGGTGCTCGCCCGATCCGAGCGGCAACTGGTGGACCGGTCGTTCGTGGATCTCGCCGATCTGGCCCAGTACGTGGTCTTCCATCAGGCACCCCACGAACTCACGATCGACATCGAGGCAGCCGAGGCTCCCACCATCGGCAACTCCGTGCTCCTGGAGCGCCTCGTACGAAATCTGGTGGAGAATGCCGTCCACTACAACGTCAAGGACGGCTGGGTCAGCCTTCGCACGTACACCGATCAGGACGGCAGCGCCGTTCTGGAGGTGACCAACACCGGCCCGGACGTGCCGCCGTTCGAGGTTCCCAGCCTCTTCGAGCCGTTCCACCGCAGCGAAGGGGTACGGGCCGCAGACGGGCCGCCCGGCTCAGGCCTGGGATTGTCCATCGTGAGGGCGGTCGCCCATGCGCACGACGGCACCGCATCGGCCGAACCGCGCGGCGAGGGCGGCCTGATCGTCACCATCCGGCTGCCGGGCGCGAAGGCGGACGGCTGAGACGGTGACCGGATGGAAACAGGGCAGGCTCTAACGTCGGTTCTTACGAGCCACCGACTCTGGAGCGACGGCGATGAGCGAAGCAGTGATCGAGTTACACGAGGTCACCCGGCAATACGACGAGGGGCCGCCGGCACTGCGTAAGTTGACCTTGACCGTCAACCGCGGCGATTCGGTGGCGATTCTCGGCCCGTCCGGTAGCGGTAAGTCGACCCTGTTGAATCTGATCGCCGGGCTGGACAGACCCACGTCGGGAACGGTGACCGTGGCCGGTGCCGAGGTGCACACCCTCGGCGAGGCGGCCGCGGCACGCTACCGCCGGTCCCATATCGGCATGGTCTTCCAGTTCTTCAACCTGCTCGACGATCTCACCGTGCTGGACAATGTGCTGCTGCCCGCCCAACTGGCCGGAGTCCGCGGTGGTGAGGCCCGGTCCCGCGCGGCTCGGCTGCTCACGACGCTCGGCATCGACCGGCATTCGGGGGCCTACCCGGGCCGGCTTTCCGGGGGTGAACGGCAGCGGGTCGCCGTGGCGCGGGCGTTGATCAACCAGCCGGCACTGCTGCTGGCTGACGAACCCACCGGCGCGCTGGACACCGCCTCCGGCATCGAGGTGCAGAACCTGCTCAAGGAGCTGCACGCCGGCGGCCAGACCATCCTCATGGTCACCCACGACATGGCTCTCGCCGAGGCCTGTGCCACCCGCACCATCCATCTCGTCGACGGGCAGGTCTCCGCTGACACTCTGACGGACAGCCGGTCGTGAGCGCTCTCGGCCGCGTGGTGAGCTCCGGCGTGGGCCGCCGGCGATGGCTGCAGACGCTGGTGATCGGGCTGGTGGCCGCCATGGCGGTGGCGACGTCCGTGCTCGGCGGTGCGCTGCTGATCAGTTCCCGAGCGCCGTTCGACACCGCGTTCGCCGACCAGAACGGCGCTCACCTGGCGGTGCTTCTCAACGCCAAGAAGGTAGCCGCACAGCAGGCCGCGGCCACCGCGAACGCCACCGGGGTGGCCGCGGCGGCCGGTCCGTTCCCCGTCGGCACCGTCGGCGTCAGAGGAACCGAGGCCGGCACCCTGACGATCGACCTGAAAGTGGTGGGCCGTGCCGATCCGGGCGGGGCCGTGGACAGGGTGTCGCTGACCGACGGCCGGTGGGCCACCGGCCCCAACGAGATCGTGGTCTCCAACGCCGGCATCATCGTGTCCGTCGGTGAGACGCTGACCGCTGGGGAGACGACTCTGACCGTGGTCGGCAAGGCCCGGTCGATGAGCGACACCGCCGACGCCTGGACGGACCCGGCCACCCTGGCCGCGCTCACCACGACCAGTGAGTACCAGATGCTGTACCGGTTCGAGGCCGCGGCGACCGCGACCGAGATGACCGCCAACCAGACCGCCGTCGAGAAGGCTCTGCCGGCCGACACGGTGATCGCTGCCCGGTCGTGGCTGGAGGTGCGCCGCGAGGCGGTCGAGGCTGCTGCGGTGTTCGTGCCGTTCCTTGTCGCGTTCGGCGTACTCGCCCTGGCCATGTCGCTGCTGATCGTCGCGAACGTGGTCACCGGGTCGGTGGCCTCGGCGGTACGCCGGATCGGGATCCTGAAGGCGCTCGGCTTCACCCCTGGCGAGGTGGTCCGCGCCTATGTCGGACAGGCGCTGCTACCGGCGGCGGCGGGCGCGGGAGCCGGGGTGATCGTCGGGAACCTGCTGGCCGTGCCGTTGCTCGGGCGGATCCAGGTGGTGTACGGCACGCCGAAGCTTGCTGTGTCGTGGTGGGTGGACGTCGTCGTGGTCGTGTTCGTCCTGGGCCTGGTGGCAGTGACCGGGTGGCTAGCGGCGCTGCGGGCCGGTCGGCTGCGTACCGTGGACGCGCTGGCGGTCGGCCGTACCAGCAGCGGTGGCCGGGGCCGGTGGGCGGCCCGGCTCGTCGGCCGGCTGCCGGTGCCCCGCCCGGTCGGTATCGGTTTGGCCCGCCCGTTCGCGCGGCCGATTCGCGCGGTGCTGCTGCTGGCAGCGATCGCCTTCGGAACCGCTGCGGTGACGTTCTCGGTCGGCATCGGCACCTCGCTGGTACGCGTCCAAGCGGCCGGCGAACACAACATCGCCGACGTCGTGGTGCAGCCGCCACGGCCTACCCGGGGTGGACCGTCCGGCCCGGCCGACGCCGGTCCGCAAGCGGACCCGGCGAAGGTGTTGGCTGCGATCAGCGCGCAGCCTGGAACTGAAGCGGCCTACGGTGTGCGGCAACAGCCGATGCGGATGACCGGAGCGGCGAATGCGGTAAATGTCAGCGCGACGCTCGGGGACGCCCAGTGGAACCGGTACGAGATGGTCACCGGCGGTTGGTACGGCGCGCCCGGTGAGGCGACGGCCGCGTCCGGTCTGCTGCGGGCGACCGGCAAGAAGGTCGGCGACACCATCACGCTCACCGGCAGCGGGGGCACGGCCACGCTCACCATCGTCGGCGAGGTGTTCGAGTCGGGCGAGGCTGTCTGGGCCGACGTCGCCTCGGTCGGCGCGGCCATGGGCGACACCGGCTCGACGTCCGGCGTGCGACCGACCAATGGTGAGAGGGGTCAGACCGAGGATTCGTTCCGTTACTACATCGCGATCACCGACGCCAGCGACGTACTGGACTACATCGCCCCGCTCAACTCGGACCTGGAAACCCTCGGCCTGGAGGCTTTCCGCAATCCCCGGACGACCGAGCCGATCATCACCGCCCTCATCGGCCTGGCCACCCTGGTGGCGACGTTGCTCGCGGCGGCGGCCGCCCTCGGCGTGCTGAACACCATGATGCTGGACCTTCGTGACCGGGTGCACGACCTCGGGGTCATGAAGGCGGTCGGCATGTCGCCCGGGCAGACCGTCACCTCCGTGATCGCCTCGGTGGTCGGCGTGGGCCTGCTGGGCGGTGCCGCCGGGGTGCCGATCGGGATGGCTGTGCATTCCCTGACGCTTCCCTCGATGGCCGGCACCGCCGGCACGTCCCTGCCCTCGTTCATCACCGACGTCTATCTGCCCGCCGTGCTCACCGCGCTCGTGTTCGGTGGCTTGGTCGTCGCCCTGCTCGGCGCACTGATCCCGTCGGGATGGGCCGCTCGGGTGCGCACGGCTACCGCCCTGCGCACCGAATAGGCATCGCCACGCGGGCGCGTCTTCGGCGGCCGGGAACGACTCGTCCAACCGACATCGGCTGCTCAGTCGCACAGCCGCTTCGCTCGCGGCTGTGTGCGGCCGTCCTTGTCGGTCCCGGACGGCGAACATAGTGTGCCCGTATGCGGACACCAGGGCTCTTCGTGCACGCCACCGGCGTGTTTCTGGGGGACCGGGTTCCGGTCACGGACGCCGTGGCGGCCGGAAGTTATGACGCCGACGAGGCCGAGGCGACGGAGTTCGCCAGCATCGCCGTCGCGGGAGATGTTTCCGCACCTGAACTCGCGGTGGCCGCTTCGCGGGTGGCGCTGAACCGGGCCGAGGTGCCCGGAACGTCGCTCAGCCACCTCCTGTACGCCGACGTCCATCACTCGGGGCCGGACGGCTGGTGCCCGTTCGCCTACGTGCAGCGCGAGCTGGCCGCCGGTGACGCCCTCGCCACCGGTATCCGGCAGGGGTGCAACGGAGTGTTCGGCGCTATGGCGCTGGCTGACGGGGCGTTGCGGACCGCCGCGGCCGGACGGTCCGCGCTGCTGGTCGCCGCCGACAATTTCTCCTCGCCGCTGCTGGACCGGTGGCGGTGCAATCCCGGCCTGGTCATGGGGGACGGTGCGGCGGCGCTGGTGCTGAGCCGTACGCCCGGCTTCGCAGAGGTGCTGTCCGTCGCTTCGACGACGCTTACCGAGTTGGAGGGCCTGCATCGGGGGAACAGGCCGCTGTACCCGGCAGATGTGACTCTGGGCCGGAAACTCGACTTCGGCGCCCGTTTCGCCGAGTTCGCTGCTGCCGGCGGTTTCTTCCCGGGCAGTGGACTGGAGTTCGTCCGCCGGTTCGCGGGCCTCGTTGAACTGGTCCTGGAGGAAGCCGGCGTCAAGCTGGACGAGATCGCTCGAATCGCGTTCAACCACGGGGGCCGCGAGGTGGTAGAGGACCGGCTGGGTCCGTTGGGCGTGCCGCTGGAGCGCACCACCTGGGCGTTCGGCAGCACGATCGGACACGCCGGTGCGGCCGACCAGATCATCGCGTTCGACCATCTGCTGGGAAGCGGGACCATCGGTCCCGGTGACCACGTGCTGATGCTCGGCGTCGGCCCCGGAGTGTCGATCGCCGGCGCCGTGGTACGCGTGCATGCCACACCCTCGTGGCTCAATCGACCGGGGGACTGATGGAGTTCGGATGGACGACCGAGCGGCGGGCGAGATACGACAGCGCGGTCGCCGCCGCGCGGCGGTTGGCGCCGGAGACCGGCACGCCGGGTCTCGACCCCGCGCTCTGGCGGGAACTCGGCCGGCATGGCTTGCTCGGGGCGAGCGTGGACGTGAAGGAGGGCGGCGGAGGCCTGGGTGCCCTCGACACCGCGCTGTTGTTCGAAGGGTTCGGCCGAGGCTGCCCCGACACCGGTCTGGTATTCGCGGCCGCGGCCCACCTGTTCGCCTGCGCCATGCCGATCGCGGAGTTCGGCTCGGCGGCGTTGCGTTCCCGGCTGCTGCCGGGCCTGTGCGCCGGCGATGCCGTCGCGGCGAACGCGATGACGGAGCCGGGTGCGGGCTCGGACGTGTCACTGCTGGCCGTGACAGCCACGCCGGGCGACGGCGGATACCGGCTGAACGGCACGAAGAGTTTCGTCAGCAACGGCCCGGCCGCGGACGTGCTTGTCACTTATGCGACCACCGACCCGGGAGCGGGCCATTTCGCGCTTACCGCGTTCGTCGTCGACCGTGCCGGTCCGGGCGTCCGGGTCGGTGAGCCGTTCCGGAAACTCGGCATGGCGTCGTGCCCGGCGAGCGAGGTGGAGTTCGTGGACTGCTTCGTCCCGGACGGCAACGTCCTCGGCGAGCGCGGTCAGGGGTCGGTGATCTTCCAGCACTCGATGCTCTGGGAACGGACCTGCCTGTTCGCGCTCTACCTCGGGGTGCAGGACCGGCTGGTCGAGCAGGTTACCGCGCATGCCGGGCAGCGCACCCAGTTCGGGCAGCCGCTGCGCGGATTCCAGTCGGTGTCCAACCGGATCGTGGAGATGAAGCTGCGGCTGGAGAGTGGGCGCCTGCTGCTCTACCGGGCGTGCTGGCTGCTCGACCGCGGTGAGCCGGATCTGCTGGCGTCCGCCCTGTCCAAGCTGGCCGTGTCGGAGGCGGTGCTTGCCAGTTCGATCGATGCCCTTCAGATTCTGGGCGGCCGTGGCTACCTGACCGGCCAGGGCGCCGAAGCCGCGCTGCGTGACGCGGTCGGCGGCACCATTTTCTCCGGAGCCTCCGACATCCAACGGCAGATCATCGCTCGGGAACTCGGCCTCTGACACCGCTGCGCCGCCACTGGCCGCTGGCGCCCTACCGCTACCCGCACGGTCATTGCTCACTTACCGGGAGGATGTGTTGATGGAGGCGCTCGAGGCTGTTCTCGTGCATTGCTGGGAGTCGGCGCTGCGGCACCGGCCGATCGGTGTGGACGACAATTTCTTCGCGATGGGCGGACATTCGCTGACAGCCATTCGGATTGCTCACCGGATCACGGAGGCCTTCGGGGTCGAAGTCGAATACCTCATGGTGCTCGAGTCCGGCACGATCGCCGTGCTGGCGCAGGGTCTCGTCGACCGTGCCGCGGCGGCCGGCGTCACCGTCTCCGAACTGTCTGACGCGGGGCGGGCCTATCTGCTGAAGCGGGGCGTCGCAGCCGCAGAAATCGTGTGAGACCGAAGGAGGCCCACGCCGGTCATGGCGTGGGCCTCCTTCGCGTGAGCGTCTCTCCCGTCAGCTCCCGCGACGCGCCGTCCGGACGGGCGGCCGCCGGTCGCTGCTGGCACCGTTCTCCCCGCCGTACTGGATGCGGTACAGGTCCGCGTAGAGGCCGCCGGCCGCGAGCAACTCGTCGTGCGTGCCGCTCTCCCGGATCTCGCCCTCGGCGACGACCAGGATCTGATGCGCCTCCCGGATGGTGGACAGCCGGTGTGCGATCACCAGGGAGGTGCGGCCGGTCAGCGCGGTGTGCAGGGCGCGCTGGATGGCCGCCTCGGATTCGGAGTCCAGGTGTGCGGTGGCCTCGTCCAGTACGACGACCGGTGGCGACTTGAGCAGGAGCCGGGCCAGCGCGACCCGCTGCTTCTCGCCGCCGGAGAGCCGGTAGCCGCGGTCGCCGACCACGGTGTCGAGGCCGTCCGGCAGAGCCGAGATCACGTCCCAGATCCGCGCGGCCTGGCAGGCCTCGACCAGTTCCTGCTCGGTGGTGTCATCACGGGCGTACATCAGGTTGGCACGCAGGGTGTCGTGGAACATGTGCGCGTCCTGGGTGACCACTCCGACGGTGCCGAGCAACGATCCCAGTGTCAGGTCCCGGACGTCCTCACCGCCGACCCGGACGGTGCCCTCGATGGCGTCGTACAGCCGGGGCACCAGTTGGGTGATGGTGGTCTTGCCGGCGCCGGACGGGCCGACCAGCGCGGTCAGCTTGCCGGCCGGGACGCGGAACGACACGTCCCGCAGCACCCAGGCGTCGCTGGGACGGTCCTGCCCCCGCCGGGCGATCGACTCCAGGGACGCCAGCGACACGTCCTTGGCGTTCGGGTAGCGGAACGAGACGTGGTCGAATTCGATGTCCGGAGCGGCGGTTCCGTTCGTACCCGGCTCCAGCACGCGCGCGCCGGGCTTCTCCTTGATGAGCGGCTTGAGATCCAACACCTCGAAGAGCCGGTCGAAGCTGACCAGCGCGGTCATCACGTTGACCTGCATGTTGGCCAGCTGGTTGATCGGGCCGAAGACCCGGGTCAGCAGGCCGATCATGGCGACGATCGTGCCGATCTCCAGGGCACCGTCGATGGCGAGGATGCCGCCACCGCCGTACACCACCGCGGTGATGACCCCGGTGAGCACGGTGAGAGCGAGGGGAATTATCTGCCCGTAGACCATCAGGGTGGTCGAGATGTCCCGTACCGCGGCGGCCTTGCCGGAGAACGTGGCGGTCTCCCGTTCCGGGTTCCCGTACAGCTTGGTGAGCATCGCCCCGGCGACGTTGAAGCGTTCGCCCATCACCGAGGCCATCTCGGCCTCCACGGTCATGCGTTCGCGGGTCATCCGCTGGAGCCGGCGGCCGACCAGCCTGGTGGGAAACAGGAACAGCGGGATCAGCACCAGCACGGCCACCGTCAGTTGCCAGGAGAGGATGAACATCGTGCTGAGGACGAGCACAAGGGTGAGCAGCGTCGAGATGGTCTGGGAGAGCAGCGTGGTCACCGCCTGCTGGGCGCCGACCACATCGGAGTTGAGCCGGCTGATCAGTGCTCCGGTCTCGGCCCGGGTGAAGAAGGTCAGGGGCTGCCGCTGTACGTGGGTGAACACGGTGGTGCGCAGATCGTAGAGCAGGCCCTGACCCACCCGGCCGGACAACCAGGTCTGCGAGTACACGGCAATCGCGTCGACAATCGTCGCGCCGAGGATCAGCAGCGCCAGCGCCACCACGACGTCGCGCCGCTTGGGCATGATCCCGTCGTCGATGACGAACTTGAGCAGAAGTGGTGTCAGTGCGGTGAGGGCCGCGTGGAGCGTGGTCAGCAGCACCAGACCCAGCAGCGCCCAGCGGTACCGTCGGGCGTACGGGAGGACCCGTTTTATCGTCCCGGGGCGCACCTTCTGCCCCTTAATATCCGGCCTGGGGCCCATGCGCATCGGGCCCGCACCGGGGCCGCCCATCATAGCCACGTAAAGTCCTTTGCTTAGCGGTGGAGCGTCCGGTGGGGTCAGTGCTTGTCGAGGAACTCGATGACCGCGGCATTGACCTCGTCGGGCCGTTCCAGATAGCCGAGGTGGCCGCAGCGGGGAATCTCCACGAAATCGCAGTGCGGGATGGCGTCGGCCGTCTCGGCCGCGAGGTGCGGCGGTGCGATGCCGTCGTCGGTGAACGCGATGACCCGGCAGGGCGTCGTGATCTTGGTCAGAGCTGCCCGGCGATCCTCGGTGGTGTCCACCCAGGCCTGCCCGCTGGCCTCGCCGCCCTCGGCGGCGAGCTCGAAGATCTCCAGCCACGACGAGGTGACGTCGTCGTTCCGCAGCGTCGCTGGCGACAGCATCTTCTGCACCGTGTCGACCGCCCGGTATCGGGCCGGGAGCTGGATGCCCCGCTCGTCCAACGCCCGGTCGGCCAGTGTCTGGGCCAGACGGACGGCGTCGGCTCGCGGCCGGGTCGCGATCAGTACGGCACAGCGCACCAACGACGGGCTGTGGATCGCCAGCTCTTCGGCGATCATCGCGCCGAGGGACGTGCCCACGATCCGGCAGGGTGCGAGGTCCAGCGCCTCGATGAGCCCCCGGGTGTCGGCGACCATGTCGGCGAGCGAGTAGCGGCCGGGCGGCGTCGCGGACGGCGGAACGCCCCGGTTGTTGAAGATGGTGGTCCGGTAGCCCGCGCGGTGCAGGGCCGGAGTCTGGTGCATGTTCCAGACGTGGCCGGCGGCGTTCTGCCCCATGATGAGGAGCACATCCTCGCCGTGGCCGCTGCGCTCGTATGACAGCCGGATGCCGTTGGTGTCCAGGTAGGGCACGAGTCTCCTCCGGTGTAAATGCGTCAAAATCGTTGATGTCGTCCCTACTGGCGCTGTTCACGCCTGCGGACTTGGCCCTACTATCGCAAGATCCGGCCGAATGATGCCAATGTCAGAAACGGCAGCCCGAACGCCATTGTGCAGGTATGTGGCGGCGTGGTCGAGTCAGCGGAATCCTGCGGAGGTCACGTGGGACGCCGAAAGGCGCGGCAGGTGTCCGTCCGCCTCGATTGCGTGGTTGGACGGCTGCCGGCTGCGGCCGGCTGTTTGTACAACTGATGCGCCGCTGCGGTCGTACATTGTCCGACTGTGCATTGTGGCAAATGAGGGCTGCTCGGTCATGCTGACGCGTGCGATCCCGTATGCGCCGCGCCCGGGACCCTCGACGACTGAGGACGTGGAATGGTCGCTTCTGAAGGTGTGCTCCGTGAGTTGATGGCCGGCCAGTTGGCTATTTGGAACGCCCAGGCGCTAAAGCCGGACAGCGTTGCCTTCAACGTCGGCGAGTACGTCGAAATTCGTGGTGACCTGGACACGGGCCTGTTCATGACGGCCGTGCGGCAGGCGCTGGCCGAGGCCGACTCGTACCGGCTGCGGTTCACCACCGTCGATGGCGTGCCGCGGCAGTACGTGGGCGGGATGGAGAGTCCCCCGGTGCGGGTCGTGGATCTGGTCGGCCAGCCGGATCCGCAGGCTGCCGCCGAACACGCCATGCGTGCCGACCTGAGCCGGCGGATGGAACTGACCGGCGCCGCGATGGGCACCCAGTTGCTGTTCGTGCTGGAGCCCCGGCGTTTCTGGTGGTACCAGCGTTTCCATCACCTCGTCATCGACGGGTACAGCCTCTCGTTGTTCGTCTCGGCGGTGGCACGCATCTACACGGCGCTGGCGGAGGACGGCAGCGTCGAGGAGACCAACCTCGAGCCGCTCTCCGTCCTGTTGGACGCCGAGCGGGACTACCGGGAGTCGGCGGCGTTCGAGCGGGACCGGCGCTACTGGCTGGACAAGCTGTCCGGCCTGCCGGAGAGCGCCCACCCGGCGGCCCTCCGGAATCGGCTGCCGGATGCCCCCACCAAGCACCGGCGGCAGTTGGACGCGGACGAGGCCACGACGTTGAGAGCGTCGGCCGCGCGATCGCGGGCCAGCATCGCCGAGCTGGCGGTCGCTGCCGCGGCTGTCTACGACCACCGCCTCACCGGAACGCGCGACGTGGTCGTCGGCGTCACGTCGGTCGGACGGTCCTCGCCGCGAGAGTTCGACGCGGTGGGGATGACCTCGAACGTGATACCGGTGCGCCTGACGATCGATCCCGCCGAGACGCGCGGGACGTTGCTGCGGCGTACGTCCGAGGCGGTCCGGGACGCGCTGCGGCACCAGCGTTACCGGTACGAGGACATGGTGCGGGAGCTGAAGTCCGTCGACGGCGCGCCGCTGTTCGGCCAGGTCGTCAACGTGATCTCGTTCGAGTATCCGCTGCGGTTCGGCGCGTGTACGGCGACCGCCCGGACGTTGGCGTCCGGCCCAACCCATGACCGACGGATCAGTGTCTACGACCGGGCGGACACCGGGGAGCTCACCTTCGAGGTCGAGGCCGATGCCGACCGGCACGGGACGGACGGAGCCGACCGCGTAGCGAACCGCTACCTGCGGTTGTTGAAGGCTTTCACGGGCGCCGCCGCAAACGAGCCGGTGGCTCACGCCGAGATCCTCGGCGAGGAGGAGCGTCGCCGGGTACTGGTCGACTGGAATCCTGCGCCGCGCCCGGCCGCGGATCTTCCCGTGCATCTCGGCGACCTGTTCGACGCCCAGGTCGCCCGGACGCCCGAAGCCATCGCGCTCGTCGGTGACAGTGTCGAACTCACGTACGCACAACTGGACGAGCGCGCGAACCGGCTGGCGTGGTACCTGCGCGGCCGCGGCGTGGGCGAGGGATCGATCGTCGGACTCGCCGTGGACCGGGGCACCGACTTCGTGGTGGGCTTGCTCGGGATCGTGAAGGCCGGCGCGGCCTATCTGCCGATCGACGCCCGGTACCCGGCCGAGCGGATCGCGTTCATGATCGACGACAGTGGTGCGGCGCTCGTGCTGACCGCGTCGGACCTCGTCGGCAGCGGGGCGACTCCGGTTGCCGTGCTGAACAGCGCCGAGGTGCAGGCGGAGATCGCCGGGTCTCCGGCGGTGGCGCCGACGGTGGTCCTGTGGCGGGACTCGCTGGCGTACCTGATCTACACGTCCGGCTCGACGGGGACGCCGAAGGGCGTGGGGGTGACCCACGGCGGCGCGGTGAACCTGGCAGCGGCACAGATCGAACGGTTCGGCGTGCGGGCCGGGGACCGGGTGCTGCAGTTCGCGTCGCACGGGTTCGACGCCGCCACGTGGGAAGTGCTGATGGCGCTGGCCTCGGGCGCCGGGTTGGTGGTGGCCGCGCAGGACGACCTGCTGCCGGGGGAGGGCCTCACCGGGGTGCTCGGCCGGCACGGCGTGTCGTACGCGACGTTGCCGCCGGTCGTGCTCGGTGCGTTGACGCCGTCGGACCTGGCATCGGTGCGCACGCTGGTATCGGCCGGTGAGGCCCTGGACCGCGGGTTGGTCCAGCGGTGGGCGGAGGGCCGCCGGTTCATCAACGCGTACGGGCCGACGGAGACGACGGTGTGTGCGTCGATGTCGGCGCCGCTGGTAGCCGGCGACGAGCCGGTCATCGGCACGCCGATCCGCAACACCCGGGCGTTCGTCCTGGATGGCTCGCTCGGCCCGGCCCCGGCGGATGTGGCCGGCGAGTTGTATGTGGCCGGCGCCGGTCTGGCCCGGGGGTACATGGGTCGCCCGGGGCTGACCGGCCAACGTTTCGTGGCGTGTCCGTTCGGCACGGGTGAGCGGATGTACCGCACCGGTGACCTGGCGAAATGGACTCTCGACGGGCAACTGGTGTACCTGGGCCGAGCCGACGATCAGGTGAAGATCCGCGGGTTCCGGATCGAGCCCGGTGAGATCGAAGCGGTCCTGGGCGCGCATCCGGCCGTGCTCCGCGCGGCGGTGGTCGTCCAGGAGGTTCAGGCCGGCAACAAGAGCCTGGTCGGCTACGTCGTCCCCGGTGACGGTGACAACGGCGAAGACCTGCCGGCGATACTGCGGGAGTACCTGGGCGAGCGGTTGCCGGACTACATGGTGCCGGACGCGGTGATGGTTCTGGCGGAGATGCCGCGCACCGTGAACGGAAAGCTCGACCGCGCGGCGTTGCCGGTGCCACGACGGACCACCGGTGCCGGCCGGAGTCCCGCGACCGCGGCCGAGCGCCTGGTCAGCGAGGCCTTCGCCGAGGTCCTGGGCCTCGATCGGACAGGTGTCGAGGACAATTTCTTCGAGTTGGGCGGACACTCGCTGCTGGCGACGAAGTTGATCGGCTGTGTGCACAAGGCGACGGGTGTGATGTTGCCACTACATGCGCTGTTCGACATGCCGACGGTCGCGGCGCTCGCCGCGCATGTCGCCGGAGCGGCTTCCAGCCCGGCCCGGTCGGCTCTGACGGTCACGGCTCGCCCCGACCGGGTCCCACTGTCGTTCGCACAGCAGCGGCTCTGGTTCCTGAGCCAGGTGGAAGGCAACAACCCGGCCTACAACGCCCCGCTCGCCCTGAAACTGACCGGACCACTCGACCATGCCGCCCTGAACATGGCGCTGCGGGACGTGCTGGGCCGGCATGAGGCGCTCCGCACGGTGTTCCCCGTGCAGGACGGCGAGCCGTGCCAGGAGATCCTCGACCCGGCGTCGATGCGGTGGTCGTTGCAGGTCGAGCAGGTGCCGGCGGTCCAGGTATCCGAAGCGGTGGCACAGGCGGCGCGGTATCCGTTCGAGCTGTCCACGGAGGTGCCGATCCGAGCGTGGCTGTTCGAGACGGCGCCGCAGGAGTCGGTACTGGTTCTGGTTCTCCACCATGTGGCCGCCGACGGCTGGTCGATGGGCCTGCTGATGCGGGATGTGTCGGCGGCCTACGCGGCCCGGCTGCGGGGTGGGGCGCCGGAGTGGGAGCCGTTGCCGGTGCAGTACGCGGACTACGCGCTGTGGCAGCGTGATCTGCTCAGCGAGTCCTCGAGCACGAACGACCTGCTGCGGGACCAGGTGGACTACTGGCGCCGTGCGCTCGCGGACGCACCGGAGGAGCTCGGTCTTCCCCGCGACCGGCCGCGGCCGGCCGAGGCGAGTCACCGGGGGCACACCGCGCCGGTGCGGATCCCGGCCGAGGTGCACCGGCGACTGGCGGAGTTGGCCACCGCGGAGAGCGCCACGTCGTTCATGGTGTTGCAGGCTGCCCTGGCGACGTTGCTGTCTCGTCTGGGGGCTGGTACGGACGTGCCGATCGGGTCGGCGGTTGCCGGGCGTACCGACGAGGCGCTTGACGAGCTTGTCGGCTGTTTCGTGAATTCGCTGGTGATCCGTACGGACCTGTCGGGGGATCCGCCGTTCCGGCAGTTGCTGGCTCGGGTGCGGGAGACGACCCTGGGTGCGCTGGCGCATCAGGACGTGCCGTTCGAGCGTCTGGTGGAGGAGTTGGCGCCGGCACGGTCGTTGGCGCGGCATCCGCTGTTCCAGGTGGTGCTGACCCTTTTCGACCCCGGCGACCAGGCAACCGATCTGCCCGACGTGACCGCCGAGTTCATCCCACCGGACCGGCAGACGGCGAAGTTCGACCTCGACGTGTTGTTGAGCGAGGTCTTCGACGCTGATGGTGCTCCGGCGGGTCTGTGGGGTGTGGTCACGGTGGCGGCGGATTTGTTTGATGAGGTGACGGCGGTTCGGTTCGCGGAGTTGTTCGTGCGGGTGTTGTCGGTGGTGACCGCGGTGCCGGATGTTCGGCTGCATGCGGTGGATGTGTTGGATCCGGTCGAGCGTGAGTTGTTGGTCCGGGGTTGGAACCAGACTGCGGCGCCGGTTTCCGCCGGGTCGGTGGTGGAGCTGTTCGGGCGGTCGGTGGCGTGGGTGCCGGACGCGGTGGCGGTGGTGGCCGATGGTGTCGAGCTGACGTATGCGGGGTTGGCTGAGCGTGCCGGCCGCCTGGCGGGTTACCTGCGGTCCCAGGGTGTGGGTCCGGAGTCGGTGGTGGCGTTGTGCCTGCCTCGGGGTGTGGAGATGGTCACCGCGATTCTGGCGGTGTGGCAGGCGGGCGGGGCGTATCTGCCGGTCGATGTGAAGCTGCCGGTGGAACGGGTGGCGTTCATGTTGGCGGACAGCCGGGCGATGTTGGTGGTGGGTACCGGAGACGTCCTGGACGACCTGCCGGTGGGTCTGGTGCCGATGGTCGCGGTGGATGATCCGATGGTGGCCGGGGCGATGCCGCTCGTGGCGCCGGTACGGGTCGATCCGGATGGCTTGGCGTATGTGATTTACACGTCCGGTTCGACTGGTGCTCCCAAGGGTGTGGCGGTTACCCACGGCTCGTTGGCCAACTATGTGGGATCGGTGTCGCAGCGGTTGGGATGGACCGGTGGTGGCCGGTTCGGGTTGTTGCAGCCGCAGGTGACCGACCTGGGCAACACGGTGGTGTTCAGCAGCCTGGCCACCGGTGGACAGTTGCATGTGCTTGACGAGGCCAGTGTTCTGGACCCGCAGGCGGTGGCCGACTACCTGACCGAGCACCGTATCGATCATGTGAAGGTGGTGCCGTCGCATGCGATGGCGCTGTCGGCGGGGGCGGTTCTGCCGGCCCGGTCCGTGGTTCTCGGTGGTGAGTCGGCGCCGGCGTCATGGGTGGAGTCGCTGGTACGCGAAGCCGCCGGTCGGGGGGTGTTCAACCACTACGGGCCGACGGAGACCACGATCGGGGTGGCCACCGCTGACCTTTCGGGGTTGTCCGGCCCGGATGTGCCGATCGGGACACCGATCGCGAACACCCGTCTGTTCGTGTTGGATGAGCGGCTCGCACCGGTACCGGTCGGGGTCGCCGGAGAGTTGTACGTCGCTGGCGCGCCGGTGGCCCGTGGCTACGTCGGGCGGCCGGATCTGACGGCCGAGCGGTTCGTGGCCAGCCCCTTCGGTGCGGGGGAGCGGGTATACCGCACCGGTGACCGGGTCAAGTGGACGACGCAGGGGCAGTTGGTGTTCCTGGGCCGAGCCGACGACCAGGTCAAGATCCGCGGGTTCCGGGTCGAGCCCGGCGAGATCGAAACGGCCCTGCGCGCCTATCCGGGCGTCGAACACGCCGCGGTGATCGTCCGTGAACAACAGCTGATCGGGTACGTGGTCGCCGACGGTGACGTCGATGAGATCCGAGGATTCATCGGATCACGGCTACCCGACTACATGGTGCCGTCCACGATCGTCGCCCTGCCGGAACTGCCCCTGACCGACAACGGCAAACTCGACCGCAACGCCCTACCCGACCCGCAGCACGCCAACACATCCGTCCGCGGCCCGGAAACGGTGCAGGAAGAACTGCTCTGCGCCGCTTTCGCCCACGTCCTGGGCCGGGACACCGTCGGCGTCGACGACAACTTCTTCGACCTCGGCGGCCACTCCCTGCTCGGCGTCCGACTCGTCTCCCGGATCCGGTCGACCCTCGGCGTCGAAATCGAGATCCGCACACTCTTCGACGCACCCACACCAGCCGAACTGGCCGGGTGGCTGGCCCGATCGGGTACCGACCGGGTGCGGCCGGTGCTGCACGGCGGGGGGCAGCGGCCGGCGCGGGTGCCGCTGTCGTTCGCCCAACGCAGGCTCTGGTTCCTGACCCAACTGGAGGGTCCGAACCCGACGTACAACGTACCCACGGTGCTGCGGTTGTCGGGGCCGGTGAACGCGATGGCCCTGGAGATGGCGCTGCGCGACGTGATCGCGCGGCACGAGTCGCTGCGCACCGTCTTCCCCAGTGATGACGGCGAGCCCTACCAGCGGATTCTCGATCCGGACGACGTGGGTTGGACGATGACGGTGGTGCCGGACAACCGAGCCGGAACAGTGCAGTTGCGCTTCCCGGACATCGACGCTCCGTCCGGCGGTCCCTCCGGAGTCCTGCCGGAGGTGGAACCGATCACCGACCTCACGGTGGACGCCCTGTCCGGAGCCGATCTGAGCGCCGCGATCGTCGGCGTGACGCAGTGCACCTTCGATCTGTCGGTGCACGTGCCGATTCGGGCGTGGCTGTTCGAGGTGGCTCCGGACGAGTCGGTACTCGTGCTGGTTCTGCATCACATCGTGGCGGACGGTTGGTCGGTGGGGCCGTTGATGCGGGATGTGTCGGCGGCGTACGCGGCGCGGTCGCGGGCGATGGCGCCGCAGTGGCCCGGGCTGCCCGTGCAGTACGCGGACTATGCCCTTTGGCAGCGCCGGTTGCTCGGTGACGAGGCGGATCCAGGAAGTCTGCTGTCGGAGCAGGCGGAGTATTGGCGGCGGGCGCTTGCCGGCGTTCCAGGGGAACTGAGCCTGCCCTACGACCGGCCCCGGCCGATCGAGGCGAGCCATCGTGGGCACAGCGTGCCGGTGCGGATTCCGTCCGGGGTACACCGGCGGTTGTCCGCTCTGGCCAGGGACGAGGGCGTGACACCGTTCATGGTGTTGCAGGCTGCCCTGGCGACGTTGCTGTCTCGTCTGGGGGCTGGTACGGACGTGCCGATCGGGTCGGCGGTTGCCGGGCGTACCGACGAGGCGCTTGACGAGCTTGTCGGCTGTTTCGTGAATTCGCTGGTGATCCGTACGGACCTGTCGGGGGATCCGCCGTTCCGGCAGTTGCTGGCTCGGGTGCGGGAGACGACCCTGGGTGCGCTGGCGCATCAGGACGTGCCGTTCGAGCGTCTGGTGGAGGAGTTGGCGCCGGCGCGGTCGCTGGCGCGGCATCCGCTGTTCCAGGTGGTGCTCACCATCCTCAATCCCGTCTCGTCGGAACGGCGTACCGCCGAGACCCTCGACCTGGCAGACCTCGAGGCCGAGGTGCTGTTCGCCGGAAAGCAGCTCGCGAAGTTCGACCTGGACGTGCTCGTCGGCGAGGTCTTCGACGCTGATGGTGCTCCGGCGGGTTTGCGGGGTGTGGTCACGGTGGCGGCGGATTTGTTTGATGAGGTGACGGCGGTTCGGTTCGCGGAGTTGTTCGTGCGGGTGTTGTCGGTGGTGACCGCGGTGCCGGATGTTCGGCTGCATGCGGTGGATGTGTTGGATCCGGTCGAGCGTGAGTTGTTGGTCCGGGGTTGGAACCAGACTGCGGCGCCGGTTTCCGCCGGGTCGGTGGTGGAGCTGTTCGGGCGGTCGGTGGCGTGGGTGCCGGACGCGGTGGCGGTGGTGGCCGATGGTGTCGAGCTGACGTATGCGGGGTTGGCTGAGCGTGCCGGCCGCCTGGCGGGTTACCTGCGGTCCCAGGGTGTGGGTCCGGAGTCGGTGGTGGCGTTGTGCCTGCCTCGGGGTGTGGAGATGGTCACCGCGATTCTGGCGGTGTGGCAGGCGGGCGGGGCGTATCTGCCGGTCGATGTGAAGCTGCCGGTGGAACGGGTGGCGTTCATGTTGGCGGACAGCCGGGCGATGTTGGTGGTGGGTACCGGAGACGTCCTGGACGACCTGCCGGTGGGTCTGGTGCCGATGGTCGCGGTGGATGATCCGATGGTGGCCGGGGCGATGCCGCTCGTGGCGCCGGTACGGGTCGATCCGGATGGCTTGGCGTATGTGATTTACACGTCCGGTTCGACTGGTGCTCCCAAGGGTGTGGCGGTTACCCACGGCTCGTTGGCCAACTATGTGGGATCGGTGTCGCAGCGGTTGGGATGGACCGGTGGTGGCCGGTTCGGGTTGTTGCAGCCGCAGGTGACCGACCTGGGCAACACGGTGGTGTTCAGCAGCCTGGCCACCGGTGGACAGTTGCATGTGCTTGACGAGGCCAGTGTTCTGGACCCGCAGGCGGTGGCCGACTACCTGACCGAGCACCGTATCGATCATGTGAAGGTGGTGCCGTCGCATGCGATGGCGCTGTCGGCGGGGGCGGTTCTGCCGGCCCGGTCCGTGGTTCTCGGTGGTGAGTCGGCGCCGGCGTCATGGGTGGAGTCGCTGGTACGCGAAGCCGCCGGTCGGGGGGTGTTCAACCACTACGGGCCGACGGAGACCACGATCGGGGTGGCCACCGCTGACCTTTCGGGGTTGTCCGGCCCGGATGTGCCGATCGGGACACCGATCGCGAACACCCGTCTGTTCGTGTTGGATGAGCGGCTCGCACCGGTACCGGTCGGGGTCGCCGGAGAGTTGTACGTCGCTGGCGCGCCGGTGGCCCGTGGCTACGTCGGGCGGCCGGATCTGACGGCCGAGCGGTTCGTGGCCAGCCCCTTCGGTGCGGGGGAGCGGGTATACCGCACCGGTGACCGGGTCAAGTGGACGACGCAGGGGCAGTTGGTGTTCCTGGGCCGAGCCGACGACCAGGTCAAGATCCGCGGGTTCCGGGTCGAGCCCGGCGAGATCGAAACGGCCCTGCGCGCCTATCCGGGCGTCGAACACGCCGCGGTGATCGTCCGTGAACAACAGCTGATCGGGTACGTGGTCGCCGACGGTGACGTCGATGAGATCCGAGGATTCATCGGATCACGGCTACCCGACTACATGGTGCCGTCCACGATCGTCGCCCTGCCGGAACTGCCCCTGACCGACAACGGCAAACTCGACCGCAACGCCCTACCCGACCCGCAGCACGCCAACACATCCGTCCGCGGCCCGGAAACGGTGCAGGAAGAACTGCTCTGCGCCGCTTTCGCCCACGTCCTGGGCCGGGACACCGTCGGCGTCGACGACAACTTCTTCGACCTCGGCGGCCACTCCCTGCTCGGCGTCCGACTCGTCTCCCGGATCCGGTCGACCCTCGGCGTCGAAATCGAGATCCGCACACTCTTCGACGCACCCACACCAGCCGAACTCGCGGGCCAGCTCGAGACCGCGCGGCCGAGCCGGCCGGCGCTGCGGCCGAGGCAGCACGAAAACCTCACGGAGGACATGCACTGATCCGACCCGGAGCCATCGGCCATCGAGCTGCTCTGCGACGGTGAGTGGCGGCCCTCGCCGCGAGGAGCCGCCAACCGGCGGATCGTCCGTCGTCACCTCGGCCGGCTGGTCGGTACTACGGATCGGCGACCCTCGGGTCATGGCCCTGTCCGGGCACCCCATGCCCGTACCCTGTTGCCGCCGCCGGTGACACCGGCAAGAGCCTTCGCGCCGTGCCCGGCCGCATCGATTCGCTCGAAGCGCTTGTGGAGGTCGCCGCGCGGCACCACACAACCACCGGTCGAATGACCCACGACCTACGGCGGCTCAGGAACGGGGTCCGGCACGCTTCACGCTCGGCCGCAGCACGGGCTCACGCGGATGGGTCGTGGTCACCGGGTGTCTAGGTCGTGGTCACCGGGTGTCTAACCGGGAATAACCGACGGTTGGACGAGCATGGGCCGGGGTTCGGAGCCCGATCGGACGCCATGGGCGGCCAGGCGGCGGAAGGTCTGCAGCCGGCGTGCGGCCGCGACGTTCTCGCAGGCAGCGAGCCCCATGGCATCGCGTAACTCGGCCCTCAACAGTTCTAGTACCCGGGTCGCGCCGGGTTCGCCGCCGACGGCCAGTCCCCAGATCAGCGGTCGTCCGAGCAGGACGCCCGAGGCGCCCAGGGCGAGCGCGCGCAACACGTCCGTACCGCTACGGACACCGCTGTCCAGGAGGACCTCGCAGCGGCCGTGCACCGCGTCGACGATCTCGGGTAACGCGTCGATGCTGGCCACGGCGCCGTCGAGCTGGCGACCGCCGTGGTTGGACACCACGATGGCGTCGACACCGTGCTGGACCGCCTGCGCGCCGTCCTCCGGCGCGAGGAGTCCTTTGACTACCAGGGGCAGACGGGTGTGCTGGCGCAGACGGTCGAGCGCCGACCAGGTCAGCGCGGGGGAGAACTCCTGGCTGGTGTGGGCGGCGACTGCGGAGCCCTGCCCGGTTCGTTCGTGTGCGGCGGAGGTCGTGACGATATTGGCGGCGCGGACGTGGGCCGGCAGCGCGAACCCGTTGCGGATGTCCCGCAGCCGGCGGCCCATCCAGGGCACGTCGACGGTCAACATGATGGCTTCGCAGCCCGCGTCCTCGGCGCGCCTGACCAGGTCGAGAGTGGCGCTTTCGTCGCGGAGCCAATAGAGCTGGAACCACACCCGCCCGCCGGCCGCGGTGATCTGCTCGATCGGCACGCTGCTGAGGGTGGCGGCGACGAAGGGGACACCGGCGGCCGCGGTGGCGCGGGCGGTGGCGAGTTCGCCGTCGGGGTGTACCAGCCGCTGGTAGGCCACCGGCGCGGCGGCGACGGGCATTTCGACCGGCCGGCCCAGCAGTGTGGAACGGGTGGAGCAGGTGGAGACATCCCGCAGCATCCTCGGAACGAGGAACACGCTGTCCAGTGCCGTACGGTTGGCCGCGATCGTCGTCTCGGCCCCGCTGCCGCCAGCGATGAAGTCCCAGACCTCGGCGGAAAGGATCGCGGCGGCGCCCTGTTCGAAGTCGGCCGCCGTGGCTGGTTCAGCGCTGCGGTTCACTCTGACCGGTTCTTTCCCGCTCCACTGCCTCGTACAGCGCCTTGATATTGGCGCTGCCGAAGGTCCTGGCGCCCTGTCGTTCGATGACCTCGAAGAACAGGGTGTGCCGGGGGTGGGTGGAGGCGGTGAAGATCTGGAACAGATGTCCGTCGTGGTCCTCGTCCACCAGCACGTTCGTGGCGCGCAGGCTTTCCACCTTGGCGTCCGGCAGCTCCACGCGCTCGGAAAGAAGGTCGTAGTAGGCCGCCGGAGTGTTGAGGAACGCGACGCCGCGGCGTCCGAGTGTCCGAACCGTGCGCACCGCGTCGCGGGAGGAGAACGCCACGTGCTGGACGCCGGAACCCTGGTGACTCTTGAGGAATTCGTCGATCTGCCCGGGGTCCGCCGACTCGTCCGGCTCGATCAGCGTCAGGGTCACGGCGCCGGAGCGGCTTTGCACGACGGTCGACTCCATCGCCTGCGCGCCGACGGAGATGTGTTCCTCGAAGATGTCCTGGAGCCCGAGGACACTGCGGTAGTGCTCCACCGTCGGCCGGAGCGAGCCCGCCTTCAGGCATACCGCGAGGTGATCTATACCGAGCAGGCCAGCGCCGTTCGGCTCCGTCTCGCCGGGCCCCAGGGCTGCCTGGACTCCCACCGGCAGGCGGGAGCTGTCCGTGGGGGAGCGTTCGACCAGCGTGTGGACGACGTCGCCGAAGCCGCCGATCGTGGCGGTTACCGAAGGACTCGCGCCACCGTGCCGAGCCGGTTTCCGGACGATCCTCGCGCCACCGGCCACCGCGGCCCGGAAGGTCGCCTCGACGTCGTCCGTGCGCAGCGCGATGTCGGCGACGCCGTCGCCGTGTTCGAGCACGTAGGCCGAGGCGGGATGATGATCGGAGGTCGCCTCGGTGAGCACCAGCGTGATGCCCCCCTGGCGCAGCGCGAGGCTGCGGTGGTCGGCGGATCTGCCGGATCCCGCCACGTAGAATCCGTATTGGTCGACCCAGGTGAACGCTGCTTGATCAAGTTTTTCGACATAGATCTCGAGATAGTCGATTGAGATGTTTTCCCACGGGCGGGTCTGGGAATCAGGCATCGTCGTCCCCTGTCGGTAAGGCCGAGTCACTCGGACTTTAGGGCCTAGCCACGCTGTCTGGCTATACCGCGATTGGACCGCGACAGCCAGGGTGACATGCCGGAGCCGATCTCATTCGACCCGAGGGTGCGACCGTTCCGGTGGCGCAGTTGTACGCCTGGACGCCCTTGATGGTCGGCCCTGAATCAGCCATAGTGAATCCTGGCCCCGACGCCGAGCCACAAATGGCGCACAGGCGGTTTCTCTGGGTCTGCCCTTATTGCCGAGAGATTAGGGATGGTCCGGTGCCGAACCCGTTCGAAGACCCCGACGCGAGCTATCTGGTTTTGGTGAACGACGAGGGGCAGCATTCGCTGTGGCCCGTCTTCATCGATGTTCCGGAGGGCTGGACGACGGTATTCGGGGAAGCGTCGCGAGACGACTGCCTCGAATACATTGAGAAGTCATGGACCGATCTGCGGCCCAAGAGCCTCATCGAGGCGATGAAAGGGCAGTAGGCCACCGTACGTGTGACCACCCTGGATGCCGGTGACCTCGACGGGCCGCCGGCATCTTGTCGTCTCCGAAATTTCGCCGATACCCTTGATCAGAGCCGACCATCGATCTCGAGGGCGAGATCCAGGCGTTCGGCGCCGGCGTCCGACCCGCATCGGAGCCGACTGTCGCCGCGGCGGCTCCCGGCCGACGCGGCGGCAGCGACCTGGCGGGTGGAGTCGCGGCGTCTCCCGCCGATCGGGTGGTGCGATGCCCTCAGTCCGACATCGCCACGAGCACGCGACGGGAACCCTCGAACGGGCGTCGGCCGTGTGCGACGAGGATGTTGTCGATAAGCATCAGGTCGCCGGGCTGCCACGGCACGTCGACGGCCAGCTCCAGCCCGCGGTTCTGGATGTGCTCGACGTAGCGGTCCGGGATGGGGGAGCCGTCGGCGAACGTGGCATGCTGCGGGAACTCGTCGGGCTCGAGGATGTCGTACAGCTCGGACGCGGTCTTGTCGCCGAGTCCGGCCGGGTGGAACTGGTCCGCCTGGTTGAACCAGACCTCCGACCCCGTGATCGGGTGACGCACGGTGGCCGGGCGGTGCTGGATGATCCGGATACCCTCCGGGCCCCATTCCCACTCCGACTCGGTGCCCTCGAGGAACCGCTCGACCTCGGCCCGGTCGTCCGTCTCGAAGGTGTCCATCCAGCTCTTTCCGAAGCCGAACCCGTCATGCAGGTTCTGTACGTAGCGGATGCCGCCGGCGAACGCCTCACGGACCTCGTCGTCCAGCGAGGCCAGCCACAGCTCACCGTCCAGCACCGGGGTGGCACCACCGCTCGCCGGCGCGATCTGGCAGAAGAAGACCAGGCGCTTGGGCCAGTGGTGGGCGTAGCTCATCTCGTTGTGCATCGAGATGGTGAACTCCTGCGGGTATTCGGTGGAGGTGTAGAGGTTGCCGCTCACCTTGGTGCGGGGCGAGTTGCCGTGTACGTACGGCAGCCGGTTCGGCACCACCTGGTCGAGTACGGGCTCGATGGACTCCGGTGTCACGCCGAAGCCGCGGAAGACCACCGCCTTCCGGTCGGCGAGCAGCCGGCTGAGCCCGTCCTGGCCCTGTCCGGTGAGCCAGCCGACGATGTCGGTGGTGCCGATGGTGTCACTGGTGATCTCGTGCGGCAGCCAGGTGCCGGCTGTGGTGTCCATCGTTTCCCCCAATGTTGACGGTTGTGGTTCTGGGCGGATCAGTACGTGTCCAGGAGCTCGATGACGGCGTCGGCCCGCGCTGTCGTCGCCATCAGGACCGCACACCGGACCGGGCGCGGCCAGCGGGTCGCGATCTCCTCGGCGCTCAACCGGGTACCGGTGGTGCGCACGTAGGACACGTGTTCTTCCCGGATGGAAACGTATGCCGGCGCCACCGGATCAGCGGGACGGTAGGCGCTGGGCGGCCTGGTCCGCGAGCAGGACGAGCAGATCCAGGTCCCGCGGGTCGTTCACCGGACCACCCGGACCGAGAACCTCGATGACCCCGAGGCAGTGTCCGTCCCGTACCAGCGGGGCCGCCATGACCCGGCCGGGCACGTAGCCCGCCCGCGAGACCGGTTCACTGGGGAATTCCGTGGTCGACCCGGTGCCGTTCGCCAGCACCGCGTGGCCGGACGACACGACCCAGCCGGCGATGCCGGCATCCACCGGCAGTTGCCCCTGCGCCGGGTGCCACACTCCGTCCCCGGAGACGGTGTCGAGGATCAGGCCGCCCGTGTCCTGGTCGATGACCGCGGCGAAGGCGGCGTCGGCGCCGAACAGGATCCGGGCGAGGTCCACGGTGTCCCGCATCGCTGGATTCGCCGACGCTCGGGAATGCCTGGTCCGGGGCTGACAAGGACGAAGCTGATACGACCGCATACAACTCTCCATCTCATGCAGGATTCGACGGTCCGTAAGCCCGATTGATGATAGGCCGCAGCCTTCTCGTGTCGCGACCGTCCAGGCAACCAGCGCCGCCCCCGCGTTTTTCGATGATGCAGTTGGACACCGCTCGCCCCCCATTTGAAACGGGCGCAGCAGGTGGGCACCCAGCAGATCTCTCCACCCCGAGTGGTGCGGCTGGCCTACCGGCAGAGTGTCCGTCCGCGTCGATTGGGCGGTTGGACGCCGCGCCTGCCGCCGGCGAAGAGCGGCGGAGGCGGATGCCCAGGAAATGGGTTACGTTTCCAGGTGGCGGCACGGATCTCTCGGATTGATGCATATGCGTTGCGGGGCGGTCTGTCAGGCAGCGGTGTCGCTAGCAGAATTCCGGTCACTGTCCGTGTGCTGATGTCCAAGCGAAGAGGCCGAATCCGAATTCGGACAGTTGTCGGTGCGTAGCTCGCGGTAAGACGGCTAGCCGCAGCCTGGAGCCGTGATGACCCGTCGATGCAACCTCGCTACGTGCCAGTACAACTGCTCAGGATTGACAGTTGGACACCTGCGTCGGGCCGTCGGCCCTGCTTATTATCCGCCTGACGTCGGCTGATTTGGGCCGGTCAGAAGTGCTATACGGTTGGAGGAACCGTGCTACGGGGGCTTGTTTCGAAAGAACCGACGATGAACAACTCGTTCCGTGGGCTGGTGTCGGCACCCGCTCCGGAAGCGGCACTCGAACTACGGGATAGGCGACTGGTCGCCAATCTTGATCTGGAATGGCTGCCAGTCGACGCGCTTCGTCCGGCCGATTCGCCGCGGCGGGCCGGCGAGGACATGAATCACGTCGAGATGCTGGCTTCCATTGAGGACCACCTACCGCCCATCGTCGTCCACCGCGACAGCATGCGGGTCATCGACGGCATGCACCGCCTGCGCGCCGCCAAGCTGCGCGGCGACGACATGATCGAAGTGTCCTTCTTCGACGGTACCGAGCAGGAGGCCTTCGTCCTGGCCGTCACGGCCAACACGACGCACGGCCTGCCGCTCACGCTCGGCGACCGGACGCTGGCCACGGAACGCATCCTCGCCTCACAACCCACCTGGTCGGATCGAGCCATCGCGATGACGGTCGGCCTCGGTGCACGTACCGTCGGCAACATCCGCCGCCGGATGCAGGACGAGGCGGCGGTGGAGCGGGTCAGCGCGCGTACCGGCCGGGACGGGCGGGTCCGGCCGCTCGACAACAACGTCGGGCGGCTACGTGCCTCGGCGTTGATCAAGCAGCGTCCCGAGGCGTCGCTGCGTGAGATCGCCCGCGAGGTCGGTGTCTCGCCGTCCACGGTCCGGGACGTGCGGCAGCGGCTCGAGCGGGGTGAGGACCCGCTGCCGCAGATGCGGCGACGCCGGGAGAAGCCGGTCGATCGGGAGGCCGTCTCGCTGATGTTGCAGGGGCTGCAGAACGATCCGTCACTCCGGTTCACCGAGTCGGGCCGTACCGTGCTGCGGTGGATCCATTCGCGGGCGATTCGTGCGGAGGAGTGGTCCGCGGTCGAGCACAAGGTGCCGGCGCACTGCGCCTACATCCTCGCCAGCGTCGCCCGGTCCTGCGCCGACGAGTGGCTTCAGATCGCCGACGAGCTCGAGCAGCGCAGCACGCGCCCGGCCTGATCCCGATGAGACGAAAACCGGCATGGTCGGGAGCATCATCCGACCGGCTCGCTGATCAGGGTCAACGGGGCGCCGTCGATTCGCTCTGACGAGAGACCTCTCGCCGGTCGGTGGCCGGACCGCCGTATCGGTGGTCCGGCCACCGCCTTCCGTCTTTGCGGCGGAGACTCCTGTTGTCGGATTCCAGTGCAGTTGATCCGGCGGCCGCTCGCCCCGGCGGAACCAAGAGGCGCTGAAAGGAACTGGCCGGCGGCGCGAGGATTCGCGCCGCCGGCCAGTGTCACGGGAGCCCTGTTTACCAGCGCCACTCGCGCTTGTTGAAGAGGTGTTCGGCGGTGATGCCGTTTTCGCCGGCCCAGCCGAGGAACTCCTCGATCTGCTTCATCTGGTAGGTGTCCGGGTTGTAGCTCGTCGCCATGACGTGGCCCTGCCAGCTTTCCTCGCCCATGGCGTAGATGTAGCCCTCGTCCGCGCCGAGTTCGGTCATGATGGCAGCGGCCTGTTTCGCGTTGGATCCCGAGAGCTTGCGCGAGTCGCTCATCCGCTTGGTGACCGGGCGCGTCAGCAGGCCCTGGTAGAGCCAGGTGAGCGGGGCTCCGTCGCACTCCATGCCGAGGAACGCCAGGTCGACGTGGCCGAGGTGGTTGCGTACGTACCGGTACAACACCGGATCGATGCCCGAGGAGTCGGCGCCGACGTAGATGCTGGCGCCGGCGATCTGGACGAAGAACGTGGACTTGGCGCGGATGTCCAGGTCGGAGTGCTCGCCCAGGAACGGCGTCGCCACCACCCGGCCGCCGGGGATCGGGACCTCGTCGAAGTCGTCGACCTCGATGACCGTGAAGCCCAGGGCCTTGAGGTACAGCCCGATCGACGGGTCGCAGAGGTTGCCGCGCGACGACCGTGGCACCACGACCGCACCGATCCGTTTGCGGAGCTGGAACAGTGTCTCGAGCACGATGTGGTCCTGGTGTCCGTGCGTGATGAGCACCAGGTCGATGTGCTCGGGCAGGTCGTCGAGGGTGTAGCGGTCACCGTGGCGGTTGTCGGCGCTGATGAAGGGGTCGGTGACGATTGTCGCCTCGGCCGACTGGATCACCAGACAGGCGTGGCCGAAGTAGCGGACCCGGCCCCCGGACTCGATACTGCGGTCAGGCGAGAGGCTCGGCTGGTCGGTGAGCAGCCGCCGCAGCTGTACGGTCTGCGCCTCGTCCAGTTCCAGCGCCTCGCGCAGCCGGCCAACCGTGGTGGGTGCGATCCGGGCCGCGAAGAACTCGTCGAGACCTTCGTGGTTGAACGGGATCTCCAGCTCGAGCACGTCCGGCTGCGTCAGCCGTGGCGTGCTGAGGATGAACGGCCGCTCGATGCCGGTTTCCAGCGACAACTGGACCGACTGACGCCGGACGTCGTAGTACGGGCTTGTGTACAGGACCGGTTCGAGCAGGTGCATGGACGCCTGGTTGCCAGTGTCGTAGGCCAGCTCCACCAGCCCGTTCAGAGCCGGCGGGAGCTTCGGGTAGAGCGGGGTGAGGTCGAAGCCCGTGGCGCTCTGCCGGAGCAGGTCGTCCGCGGTGGCGATGGCGTCGGCGAACGCCAGCATGTCCGCCCGGTCCCGCTTGATCGTGTCGAGCAGCGCAGCGATCTCCATGCTGCGCGACTCCTCGACATTCACGAAGTAGCCGCCGCGCAGTGCGGGGTTGACGCTGGCGGCCGCGTGCACCTGCGGGTTCTGCAGGTACGACTCCAGCATGGGCACCTGGACCTTCGCCAGGTTCATCGAAGCCTGCGCCGGCGCCACGATATGCATCCAGGCGTAGAAACGGTCGACCAGCGGCTCGATGATCGCATTGGATCTCAGAAACACCGGTTCGTCACTGTCACTCATGAGCCCTCCAACCGGGAGTGGTCAGTCTGATTGACGGTGGACATTTGTCCCCGTCGCATCAGGAAGCGGGGTAGTGAGTGGCTGCCACCGCGTTCCGGGGTCACTATGGCAGCAGGGTCCGGTCGAGTGTCAACATCAATGGAATGTCACTTGAACGCGCTGTTCAACTGTTTTCAGCTACGCTTGCGAAAATCGGGAACACCGATGAAGAATGCCCATCGAAATCTACGCCCAGCCCGGCGCGTAGCGCGGCGAGGAAGTCACCGCCGTGATGGCGTGCGCGACCCGTTCCGTCGTGCCGAGGGGGCGACTCATCGACGGTGGCGGTGGCGTCTGCCGCGGCGACGCGGGTGTCGCGGATGCCACTCGCGTTGCGAGGACTCTTAGTCTTCCTTATAGTTCGACAGGAGTTGATGGCTCATCGGGCGGGCCGTTGCCACCGACCATCCGGAGGAACCAGTGCGGCGCATTCGCGGAACGCTCCTGCTGGCCGGGCTCGTCGCGGCGGTCGCGGCGGTCGCGACCGCCCCGATGGCGGTCGCCGCCCCGGCGACGACCCCGATC
>NZ_JADPUN010000190.1 GCF_015690345.1 Plantactinospora alkalitolerans
GTGGCCCGGGGCGCGGCCGGCGGGGCACTGGTCGCCATCACCGCTCCCGGGTGACGCGGAGGTTGACGAAGGCCAGCACGAGGGCGGCGAGGAAGAGCATCCAGCCCAGGGCGCTGGCGAGCCCCAGCGTCGGGGCGAGTTCGGACTGGAACGCGAGCCGGTACGTCTGGAGGCCGAGGACGTTCGTGTGGTCGCCGGGACCGCCGTCGGTCATGATGAGGAAGATCTGGAAGCCCTGGAGCGCGTCGCGCAGGTTGAGCAGCACGATGACCGCGGTGATGCCGCGCAGCAGCGGCCACACCACGCTGAGGTTGACCCGCCACCATCCCGCGCCGTCGATCTGGGCGGCCTCGGTCAGCGATGGGTCGATGGTCTGCAGCCCGGTCAGGTAGAGCAGGGTCGCGACGGGAACCGCGGACCAGACCATGATCACGATCAGCGTCGGCAGGGCGGTGTCGGGGTTGCCGAGCCAGCCCTGCGGTTGGGCCAGCGAGCCGAGCCCGAGCGCGCCGAGCAGGGTGTTGATCGCGCCGTTGGGCTCCAGGACGTACTGCCAGGCCAGGTAGACCGCGATCCCGGTGGTGATGTACGGGACGAAGTAGACCGAGCGCAGCAGCCCGACGAACCGGCGGGCCCGGTTCAGGGCGAGGGCCAGCGGAAAGGAGATCACGACGGTGAGCAGCGGTGCCGCGATCATCACCCAGACCGTGTTCGTCGCCGCCGCCCGTACCGGCGGCGAGAACACCGGACTGGCCCAGAGCAGGTCGAGGTAGTTCTGGACGCCGACCCAGATCCAGGTCGGTGTCAGCCCGTTCCAGCGTACGAAGGAGAGTTGCAGGCCCCAGACCAGTGTGTAGACGCCCATGACGGCGAAGAGGGCGATCGCCGGGGCCACGAAGGCGTACGCCCAGGCGACCTCCCTGACCTGGTACCGCCGCCGGCGTCCGGAGCCCCGCCCGGCGCGGCCACGGGTGACCGTGACCGCACCGGGCGACGGAGGAGCATCGGTGGTCATTTCCCTGCCCAGTAACCGTCGATGATCTTCTGTAGTCCTGCTCCGGCGGTCGGCACGTCCGCCTTCTTCAGCGGGGTGAGTTCCATCAGCGACCGGGCCACCACCGCCGCGTCGTACGACGGCGGCTGGTGGGTGGTGTCACCCGGGTTGTACGCCTGGGCACCCGAGCCGAACGAGCTGATCATCGCGCCGAGCACCGGGCCGAGCGTCGCCGTCGGATCGGCACCGAGGTCGACCGGGGGTACGTCCAGCGCGTCCTTGGCGAACTGGGCCGCGACCTCGGGCTGCGCCAGGTGGTCCAGCCACTTGACCGCGCCGTCCTTGTTCCCCGTCGTCGCCGAGACCGACAGCCCGGTCAGGGCGAACGGCGCCAGGCTCAGTTCGGGCACCGCACCGCCGCTGGGCGAGGGAACCGGGAAGGTGACGATGTTGTCGGCCTTCATCCCGTTCTGCACCAGGAACGCCAGGGTGAACGTGCCACCGATGTCGAACGAGGACCGTCCCTGGGCGAACGCGATGTCGGCGTCGTCGATGGTCAGGGTCTGGGTGCCCGGCATCCAGTACGGCGTCACCTGGTCGTACGTCTGGAGCACGGCCCGGCCGGCGGCCGAGGTCCAGTTCTTCGCCGGGTCGTTGGAGAACAGCCCGGTGAAGCCGGCCTTGCCCAGTTTTCCGTAGGCCATCGGCTGCATCAGCCACTCCATGCCGGTGGTCGGCGCCTGGAAGCCGATGCTCAGCCCACCGTCGTCGGGCCGCACCTTCCGGACCGCCTCCAGCGCGGCGACGAACTCCTCCCAGGTCTTCGGCGACCCGGTGACGCCCGCCGCCGTCAGCCGTTCCTTGTTCGCGTAGACGATGCCGAAGGTCCCGATCGTCAGCGGCACGCTGAACCGCTGGTTCAGCTTGATCCCGGCGGTCTTCGCGCCCTTGTCCTGGGACTGCTTGTAGTACCGCTCGGTGACGGTTCCCTCGGCGGCGACCGAGGGCAGGTAGCGGTTGGTCCAGGTGGCTTCCTCGGTGAGGTCCTCCAACAGGCCGGCGGCGCCGAAGGTGAAGTCGTCGCCGTTGGTGTGCACCTCGAACACGTCGGGCAGGCCACGGGTCTGCGCGGCGGCCTGTACGCGGGCGATGAACGCGTCATCCGGGGTGACCGCCTCGACGGTCACTGCGATGCCGGTCTTCTGCTTGAAGGTTTCGGCGGCCTTCTGTAGCGCCGCGACGTGGGACTGCTTGAACGTCCACATCGTCAGTTTGTTCCCGTCCGCCTGGTCGTCCCCACCCGGACTGCAGGCGGTGGCCGCGCCGGCGAGCGCGAGGATCGTGGCGATCGAGAGGTAGGTGCGGGCCGTTCGACGTAAGTATCGGTTCACGCTGCGCCTCTTCCATCCCTGCGGGCGGCTCCTGGTCAGGCCAAGGAAACAGAACGTAAATCAATTTGATATATAGTGTCAACAACCTCGACGAGTCCAGGAAGGCACACCGCGATGGCGCCGCCCCCCTCAGTGGAATCCTCCGGCCACGCAGCGGTCCTGGCCCCCGCGCCGTGGGACGTTCCCGGCGTCGGCGGTGCCCGGGTCACCCGGGTCCGGACCTTCCTGTCCGCCCCACAGGGCTGCCCGTACGTCATCACCCGGGTCGAGACCGACCAGCCCGGCCTGTACGGGCTGGGCTGCGCCAGCGATCCCCAGCGGACCCTCGCCATCCGGTCCGTCGTGGACGACTACCTCGGGCCGATGCTGCTCGGCCGGGACCCGGCGGACATCGAGGACCTGCACCGGCTGCTGCTGCACAGCGGGTACTGGCGCGGCGGCTCGATCGCCAACAACGCCCTCGCCTCGATCGACGTCGCGCTCTGGGACATCAAGGGCAAGATGGCCGGACTCCCCCTGTACCAGCTGCTCGGCGGCCGGGCCCGGGAGTACGCCGAGGCGTACACCCACGTCGACGGGGTGGACGTCGACGAGGTGGCGGATCTCGTCCTCGCCGCCCGGGAGCGGGGCTACCGGCACGTCCGGGTCCAGTTGGCCGTGCCCGGAACGGACACCTACGGCACGGCGCCCACGGACGAGCGACAGGCCGAACGGCGGCGGCTGCGGCGGGAGTCCTGGGACAGCCTGGCCTACCTGCGGCACGTTCCTGCGGCACTGGTCGGGGTACGCGACCGCGTCGGCCCCGACGTCGAGCTGCTGCACGACGCGCACGAGCGGCTGACGCCCGCCCAGGCCCGCCAGTTCGTCCGGGCGGTCGAGGACGCCCGGTTGTACTTCCTCGAGGACGCGCTCGCCCCCGAGGACGCCGCCCACTTCCCCGGACTGCGCGCGGCCGGCAGCACCCCGATCGCCGTCGGCGAACTTTACGCCGACGTCGCGCAGTACCTGCCGCTGCTGGAACAGCGCGTGATCGACTATGCCCGGATCCGCATCCCGACGCTCGGCGGGCTGACCCCGACCCGCAAGCTGGTGGCCGCCTGTGAACTCTTCGGGGTACGGACCGCCCCGCACGGCCCCGGCGACGTGAGCCCGGTCGGGCAGGCGGCCAACGTGGCCCTCGACATCTCCTCGCCCGCCTTCGGGGTGCAGGAGGCGGCCACCTTCCGGGACGCCACGCTTGAGGTCTTTCCGGGCGCGCCGGTGCCGGTGGCGGGGCGGTTCCACCCCGGTCCGGCGCCGGGGCTGGGCGTCGACTTCGACGAGACGGCGGCACGGCGGCACCCGGTCACCGCACCGCTCGACCACGACCGCTGGGCGCTGCTGCGCGCCACGGACGGCAGCGCGCACCGGCCGTGACCCGGGCCGGCTCCGCCGGCGCTGCCTAGGCGAGCAGCAGGGACTGGGGCCGCGCCGACAGGACCTGGTCCAGCACGAGGCAGGCGGCACCCAGCGCGCCGACATCGTCGCCGAGGGCCGTACCGGTCACGGTCGTCTCGTGCATCTTCCCGACGAACGGCGACGAGGCGACTATGGAGTCGATCACCGGCAGGAACAGCCGGGACAGGTGCGGCCAGATCGGACCGCCGAAGACGATCAACTCGGAGTCGACGAGCGTGGCCGCCGCGCTGACCCCGAGCCCCACTCGCCGGGCCCAACCGTGGATGATGTTCTGCGCGGTGCTGTCCCCCGCGTCGGCGAGCGCCATCAGGGCGAGCAGGCTCCGCTCCGCCTCACCGGGCCCCGCCGGCGCCATGTCCGGCCCCAGGACCCGCCGCTCGATGGCCTCGTTGACCAGCGCGTACGTCGTGCAGTTGGCGTCCAGCCCGCCGATCTCGCCCGCGTTGCCGGAGACACCACGCAGGACGACGTCGTTGACCACCACGCCCATCCCGGAACCCGTACCGAGATAGAAGAACAGGAAGTTGCCGGAGTGCACGGCCGCGCCGGCCCACCGCTCGGCGATCGCCGCCGCGATGACGTCCTTGTCCATCACCACCGGCCAGCCGGTGACCCGGGACAACTGGTCGCGCAGCGGCACCCGCTCCCAGCCCGCCAGTTGGGGAGGTTCGACGACCGCGCCGGCCACCGCGTCGATCGGCCCCGGAACCGCCACACCCAGGCCCAGGATGCGGTCCCGGGGAATGCCCGAGTCCTCGACGAGCTGCTCGACGGCGGCGCTCATGTCGGCCAGCGTCCGGGCCTGGTCGACGACCTGCGGCGTCGGCTGCCGCATCCGGCGTACCACCGCGCCGACCAGGTCGAGCACCACATAGGTCACCACGGCCGGATCGAGGTGTACGCCGATCGCGAAGCTTCCGCCGGGACTGACCTGGAGAACCGTGCGGGGCTTGCCGACCCGCCCGCCCTTCTTGCCCGCCTCGACCACGAGCCCCCGGTCGAGCAGGCGTCGGCAGATGTTCGACACGGTCTGGGCCGACAGGCCCGTCGCGGCCGCGAGCTCCACCCGGCTCAGCCCGTCGGGCGCACGCCGGATCGCGTCGAGCACGACCGACTCGTTGAAGTCACCCATCCGGGGAAGGTTGGTCCCGCGCCGAACGGTCGGTTGGTCGATCGTCACGCCCGTACTCCCTGTTTCGGGTGCCATGAGCGTAACCGCCCGGCCACCGGCCCGGATCCGACGTCGATCCGCGCACGGACGTGCCGCCGGTCCGCCGCTTCCGCGCGCTCCGTGCGACCGGTCGCGCCGCCACGGATACCGAGGACCGTACCTTAAATCAAACCGATGTACTTATCATCCCTCGCGCCGACATCCACCAGCGAGCCTCGGCGTCAGGCGCTCTCCCGCAGGATCAGTTCGGACGGATAGGCGGTGGCCGGCGGCGTCCGGGCCCGATCGAGCACGGCCGTCGCGGCCGCCGTGGCGATCCGCCCGACCGGGTGGCTCGCCGTGGTCAGGGCCGGCGCGCTGAGCGCGGCGAACGGCACGTCGTCGAAACCGGCGACGGCGACGTCGTCCGGCACCCCGACACCGCGCCGACGCAGTACCGCCAGTGCGCCCAACGCCATCGCGTCGCTGTTCGCGAACACCGCGTCGGTATCCGGCCAGCGGTCCAGGATCGCCAGCATCGCGGCCTGCCCGCCGGCAGCGGTGAAATCGCCCGGCACCAGCCGGATCGGCAGCGCGGCCGCCCCCATCACCTGCTGGTACGCCCTGACGGGCCGCCGGGTACACGGCATCCAGTCCGGACCGGTGACCATCGCGATCCGGCGCCGGCCGGAGTCGTACAGGTGGCTGACGATCGTGCTCGCCGCACCCCCGTTGTCCACGTCGAACGACGGCACGGCGGGAGAACCTATGCCGATCGAGACGGTCCTGCCGTCCAGGGCGGCCGGCACCGCCGCCAGGATCCGCTCGGTGGTGTTGACGATGAGCACTCCACGGACGCTGCGGTCCTCCGCCAACCGTCGCAGTCGCTCCGGCGCGTGCAGCGGCAGCCATTCCAGGGACACCCCGACCTCGCGCGGCGCGCAGACCTCGGCCGCGGCCCGCACCACCCGGTCGACGTACGGGTCGTGCAGTACGCCCGGTTCCGTGCCGGCGACCGCCACGACGAGCCGCACCCCGCCACCGGTCGCGAGCGCCCGCGCCGCCGGGTCCGGCGCGTAGCCGAGCTGTTCGGCTGCGGCGGCGACCCGGTCCCGGGCCGAGAGAGAGGCGGCGCCGAACCCGGTGAGGACCCGGGACGCCGTCGACCGGGAAACCCCGGCGACCCGGGCGACGTCCTCCAGGGTGGCCCGCTGCGGAAGCGGCCTAGCCATGCCCGCCCCCGCGCGGAAACTGGTCCGGGCGTGGTGGCGGCGCAACGGTACGATCACGGTGGCACATGGGAAAATGATGCACCCGTGGCCCGGGCAGCGGCGAGCCGCCCAGCACCGCCGTCGCCGTGGCACCTGCACCAGGGTGCGCGAGGCGGTACGCCAGTCCGGCGGGCTCCCACCGGCGCCTGCTTGCGTTGGGAGCGTTCTCAGGGGTGCGATCTCGTCAGCGACCTCCCGCCCGAGGAGTCGACGCACGCCGAACAGCCGAGAGCGGAGGCCGTACCCGGTGACCCCTTCTCCCGGTGCCGCCGGCACGCTCCGGCCGCCGACCGTACCGGCGCGGGTCCTCGCGGCCCGGACCGGCGTCGCCGTCGTGTTCGGACTCAACGGCCTCGCCGTCGCCTCGTGGTTCTCCCGGCTTCCGGCGGCCCGGGACGCGCTCGGGCTGACTCCGGGACGGTTGGGCCTGCTGCTACTGGCCCTCTCGGCGGGTGCCCTGCTCGCGTTGCCGACCGCCGGGGTGCTGGCGCACCGGCTGGGCCCGGCCCGCACGGTGGCCGGCGCGACCGCACTGGCCGCGACCGGGGTGGCGCTGGCCGGCATCGCCGCCGGCAGTTGGCACGCGGTACCGGCCGTCGCGGTCGGCCTCTTCGCGCTCGGCTACGGCTCGGGCATCTGCGAGGTCGCCATGAACGTCGAGGCGGCGGCGGTCGAACGGCGACTCGGCCGCACCGTCATGCCCCGGTTCCACGCGGCCTGGAGCCTGGGTACGATCGCCGGAGCGATCGTCGGCGCCGGCAGTGCCCGGATCGGGCTGCCGGTCGGCCTCCACCTCTGCCTGGCCGGCGCGGTGATGCTGGCCGGCACGTTGCTCGCGGTCCGGTCGTTCCTGCCGGCCAGCACCGGCACCCCGACGGACACCGCGACCACCCCGGCGCGGGGCAGCGGAACGCTGGCCGCCTGGCGCGAGCCACGCACCCTGCTGATCGGGCTGCTGGTCCTGGTGATGGCCTTCACCGAGGGGACCGCCAACGACTGGCTGGCGCTGGCCTTCGTCGACGGCCACGGGCTGACCGAAGCGGTGGGCGCGCTGGCCTTCGGCGTGTTCGCCGGGGCGATGACGGTGGGCCGGACGGTCGGCACCGTCGCGCTGGACCGCTGGGGCCGGGTGCCGGTGCTGCTCGGCACCATCGTGCTGGCCGCACTCGGCGCGGCGACGGCGGTGCTGTCCGGGCCGTGGCCGGTGGCGCTGGCCGGAGTGGTCCTCTGGGGACTCGGAACGTCGCTCGGCTTTCCGGTGGGGATGAGCGCGGCGGCCGACCAGGAGGATCGCGCGGCGGCCCGGGTCAGCGTGGTGGCCGTGCTCGGCTACACCGCCTTCCTGGCCGGACCGCCACTGGTCGGGCTGCTCGGCGACCGGGTCGGCATCCTCCGGGGTCTCCTGATCGTCCCGCTCGTGCTGCTGCCGGCCCTCCTGCTGGTGCCGGCCGCCCGCCCGCCCACGGACCGGCCCGGCGACCGGCCCGGCTACCAGCCCGGCGCCCCTGCCAGCTGATCAGACCCGGATGAGGCGTACCGCGTCGGCGATGACGTAGCCGGTGCCGGACGTCCACCGGCTCACCCCCACCTTGTCGCCGTCCCCTGCGGCCAGACTGAAGACCCCGAGCGACACCCACTGGCCGCCGTTGGTGCGCTGGTTGACGCGTACGGTCTGATTGCCCGTGGTGGTGGCCACGATGTACGGCGTCGAGTCGTTGTAGCCGGGGTCGGCCGGGTACCAGACCGAGATCTCGTAGCTGGCGGTGGCCGGGATGTTCACCCTGTACCAGGCGACGTCGCTGGCCGAGACCGGGTCCGCGAACCGGTAGTCGGTGCCGTACCGCTGGCTGGAGTAGGCCGAGGTTCCCCAGTTCGCACTGGCGGTGAACCGGTCGGCGGTGGTGTTGTCGACAGTGCTGCTCCATTGTGGCGGCTCGGGCTGGCCGCCGGCCGTGACGTCGAGGTAGTTGCGGTCGATCCGCATCTGCACGCCGCCCCAGGTCTCGTAGACGTCACCGGCGTACTGGTGCAGCCGCTGGCGGTCGGCGTAGTACTCCGCCGGGCAGTACGGGCCGGCGTCGGTGTCCGCGACGCCGTTCCACCAGGCGAACCAGAGGTGGTCGACGCGGGTGTAGGAGGGGTCGTTGTACGCGCCGCACAGATCCGTGACCCCGGACGATCCGCTGGAGTACATGCCCGAGAGGTAGCCGAGGGTGTGGAGTCGTTCGGTCCAGCCGGAGAGGTACGACAGCACGGCGGCCCTGCACGACGCGTTCGACGGGTACTGCTCGATGTCGTTGTAGATCGTGCTGCCGGCGGGGATGCCCAGCGCCCGCGCGGCGTTCACCGCGCTCGTCGCCCGGCCCGCGCCCTGGGATCGCGCCGTGGCCGGGTCACCGGACATCTTCGGTGTCCGGGTCCCGCACGGGGCCTGGTTGTCGAGTTCGATGGGGATCAGGCGCCAGCCGTTGTTGGTCTGGTTCGTCACCCAGGTCGCGGTCAGGTTCGGCTGGGCGCACGAGCGGCTGGCGCCGCTGATGTAGATGCCGACCGCACGGTACGGCGAACTGGCTCGCCAGGTGTTCATCACCGACTGGGACGGGGCCGTGCAGGTGTCGAAGCCCCTTCCGGTGTAGGTGCCCGGCTGAGGACCGGCCGCTGCCAGCGGCGCCGTCCCGGCCGGAAGCCGTGACGATGACCCGGCGTCGACCGCCTGGGCGGGCATGGCCGCCACCGATGCTCCGGCGACCGCGATCATGAGCCCGGTCAGACCCGCCATGATCCTTCTCATCCAGGTCTCCTTTGGAGGATTTTTACACGCGGCGGAGATACTTGGAAAATTCCTACCACGTATCGATGGCCGCCGCTAGGAGGTTCCGGGACAGGCCGCGTGAATCTCCGAGGACGTCGTCCGGCACCCCCGGACAGAGACGGTCAACCTTCCGTGTGGCGGCGGCCGTCAGCTCTCCACCGGGCTCAACTCCGACCGGTCCGGCTCGGATGCGGCCACCGGGCCCGCGATGAACCGGTGACTCAACCGCCGGTACGGTCCGCTGCGCAGCGCCACGATCGTGGCGACCAGGCCGATGATGCCGGTCAGTACGAACACGAGGGCGAGGCCACGGTCGGGGCCGGTGCCGAACCAGCCGCCGATCAGCCGGGCGCCCGCACCGTCGGTCATGAGCGGGAGGAACACGAACTGGGCGATCGGCGAGATCAGGAAGGCGGTCAGCGGCGAGGCGGCCTGCTCGACGCTCTGCGCGAAACCGAAGACCCGACCCTGCCGCTCGTAGGGGACGACCTTCTGCAGGATCGTCTGCTCGGCTGCCTCCGCGTACGGCATCAGCAGCATGTACGCGTACATTCCCACGGCGAGCAGGATGATCGAGGATCGCAGCGGGAACAGCATGGTGACCGTCCAGAGCACGACGTTGATCAGGAGCAGCAGCCGGACCGGATTCCGACCCAGACCGGTCCGGGCGATGAGCAGCCCACCGACGATGAAGCCGGTGCTCAGCACCCCCCAGAGCAGCCCCCAGGTCTGGACGGACACCAGCGACAACCCGTACGCGTCCATGAGCGCCATGAACGCGCCACCCAGGAAGTTGTTGAACGCGGAGAAGAGGATCAGGGCGCTCAACCCCGGCACCTCGCCGATCACCCGCATGGTGCCCCGCAGGTCCACCCTGCGCTCCGGTGCCACCGCCACCTCGCCGTCGGCCGGGGCCGTCGCGCGACGCGGCAGCGGGACGACGGCCAGGTGCAGCAGGGCGACGGCGAGTACCACCAGCGCCAGGACCAGCACCCAGAACATGCCGCCGAGCGCCACGAGCACGCCGCTGATCACCGAGGTCACCAGGAAACTCACGCCCGACGTGGTGCCGACCAGACCGTTGGCCCGGTCCCTGGTCTCCTCGGCGATCAGCACCGTCACCAGCGTGGGCAGCGCGATCGTCCGGACGCTGCCCGCGATGACGCCGAACATCAGCAGCACGATGAGCGCCCAGAGAGCGACGCTCGCCGGATTGCCGAACGACTCCTTCGGGGTGACCTGGTAGACGACGAAGGCCACGGCGTAGAGCACGAACGACACCGCCGCCGACACCTGCATGACGGTCTTCTTGGAATAGTGGTCGACCAGGCTGCCGAACCAGATGCCGGTCAGCGCCGTCATCACCAGGAAGATCCCGGAGATCACCCCGGTGGCGAATACCGAGCGGGTCTCGATGTACACGTAGAAGGTGATCGCGAACCAGACGGTGAAGTTGATGACCGACACCAGCAGGGTGTTGACCAACAGTTGATAGAAGGTCTTTCGATCCCCCTGGATGACTGCCATGCAGCAGAGGGTAGATCCTCAGGCGCGGTTGACGTCCAGGTGGCACGGCCGACAGGGTGCGTGTCCCACGTCTCCTCCTCTCCTCCTCGGCTGCTGCCGCCGTCACGTGGGCAGGACGAACCTGCCGTCGGCTTCCCGTCGCAGCGGGGCCACGGCCACCACCGCGTCGAGGTTGATCGGCCCGTAGATGTGTGGAAAGACGATCCCGGGCGCCACCTCGTCGTCCCGTACCGGCGAGGACAGCCGGGTCGGGTCGATGCTCAGCAGCAGCAGCGGACCGGCGTCGGCGTAGAACGCCTGGGCGACCCCGAGAACCTGCCCACGCCACGACGCGTGGATGAACCCCTCGTCGGCCAGCGTCCGCCCCCGGGTCGACACCCGGTAGTCCCCCGACACCTGCGCCGCCCGCCAGTCGGACGCCTCGGCGATGTGGAAAATCACCATCGGACGATACCGGACGACGTGGGACGTCGACCGCACGTCGGCCCCGCTGCCTCAACGGTCCACCTCTTTCGGGGGCAACGGCGTCAGCGGCCCAGTTGGGCGTGGACCGGGGTCGATGGCGGTCACCGGTCGTGCAGCGGCACCCGCCACACGATCGTGGTACCGGCCGACTCACCCGGGCCGACGTCCAGGTCGCCGCCCCACCGCTCGGCGCGTTCACGCAGGTTGACCAGGCCGCCCCGGGCATGTGCCGGGTCGGCGCCCACCCCGTCGTCGGCCACCCGGATAACCAGCTCACCGTCGCGCACGTCCACGCCCACCGTGACCCGGCTCGCCCGGGCATGACGTACGACGTTGGACAGTGCCTCGCCGAGTACCGCCAGCAGGTCGGGGCGGAGCGGGTCGGGTACGGCGCTGTCGACCGGGCCGGACATCTCCAGCGTCGGACGGTATCCCAGCGCCTCGGCACAACCGGCGACCATGTTCCGGATCTCGGTACGAAGTGCGGCGGTCATCGGTGTACGAAGTTCGAAGATCGCCCGCCGGATGTCCCGAATCGTCGAGTCCAGGTCGTCGACGGTGGCGTCGAGCCGCTGCCGCACCTCTGCCCGACCGGCCAGCGGCGCCACCGTCTGCAACTGCAACCCCATCGCGAACAGCCGCTGGATCACGACGTCGTGCAGGTCCCGGGCGATTCGCTCCCGGTCCTCGAGGACCGCCAGCATCTCCCGCTCCTCCTGCGCCCGGGCCCGTTCCAGGGCCAGCGCCGCCTGGCCGGCAAAGGTCGCCAGCAAGGTGAGCTCGACGTCGCTCTCGGCTCCCTGGCCGGCCGGAAACGCGACCACGAGCACGCCGTGCAGGGCGTCACCGGCCGTCAGTGGTGAGATCAACGCCGGGCCGCCACCGACCGGAACCGGCCAGGGCGCCGCCTTCGCCAGGCTCTCCACCACGGCCTGCCTGCGTCGGGTCACCGGCTCGATGAAGTCGGTGTCGGCGGCGACCAGAACCGTACCGACCAGGTTGTCGGTGTTCCCGCCGTCCGGGACCTCGGCCACCTCGACCGTGAACTGTCCGGCCTCGTCGTCGTAGAGCAACACCAGAGCCACCTCCGCCTCGGCGACCTCGCGGGCCCGTCGGGCGATCAACCGCAGCGCGTCGGTACGGCGGACCTCGCCGAGCAGCACGCCGGTGATCTCGGCAGCCGCAGCCAGCCAGCGCTCGCGCCGACGCGCCACGGCGAACAGGCGGGCATTCTCGATGATCACACCGGCGGCGGCGGCCAGCGCCACCACGATCTCCTCGTCGTCGTCGGTGAACTCCGACGCGCCCTGCTTCTCCGCCAGGTAGAGGTTGCCGAACACCTGGTCCCGGATCCGTATGGGCGCACCGAGGAAACCGTGCATGGGCGGATGGTTCGGCGGGAAGCCGTACGACTGCGGATGCCTGGTGATGTCCGGCATACGTACCGGACGTGGGTCGGCGATGAGCAGGCCGAGCACACCCCGGCCGTGCGGCAGATCGCCGATCCGGGCCTGTGTCCGCGCGTCGATGCCGTGCGTGATGAACTCGGTCAACTGTCGATCGGGCCCGACGACGCCGAGTGCCGCGTACCGGGCTCCGGCCAGCCGGCACGCGGCAGCCACGATCCGCTCCAGGGTACTGCGCAGATCCAGGTCGGCGCTGAGCCCGACGACCGCGTCCAGCAGCGCGCGCAACCGCTCCCGGCTGGTCACCACCTCACCGACCCGGTCCAGCATCTCCTGGAGCAACTCGTCCAGCCGAACCCGGGACAGCGGTGTGATGCCCAGCGACGGAGCCCCGAATTCGGTCTCGTCCGACGGCACCCGCGACGGCTCGGTCACCCGGCGATGCTACGCCGCCCCTGCCCCGCACGGCAGGGGCGGGCACCGGCTCAACCCTGCTGAGCCCAGTCGCCGAGTGACCAGTCACGGACCTCGGGCATGTCCTCCAGGTGCTCGACGACGTACGCCTCGTGCCTCGCGAGTTGCCGCACGCACCACTCCTTCAGCTCGGCGGCGCCGCGAGGCAGCCGCCCGGCGTTGTTGATCGCGTCCATGACCAGGTGGTACCGGGACGCCCTGTTGCGCACGGTCATGTCGAAGGGGGTCGTGGTCGTGCCCTGCTCGATGAATCCACGCACCCGGAACCGATCCGTGTCGGGCCGGCCGTGCACGAGCTGATGGATGGCGCCGGGATAGCCGTGGAAGGCGAACACCACGTCCACGGTGTCGGTGAACAACTCGGTGAACAGTGTGGGACTCATCCCGTGCGGGTGATCCTTCGGTCGGATCAGCGTCATCAGGTCCACGACGTTGACCACACGTACCTTCATTCCGGGCAGGCGCTCCTTCAGAATCTGCGCCGCTGCGACCGTCTCCATGGTGACGACGTCACCGGCGCAGGCGAGAACGACGTCCGGGTCCGTGGTGCCGTCGTCGGTGCCGGCCCAGTCCCAGATCCCCGCACCGCGAGCGCAGTGCTCGACCGCGTCGTCCATCGACAGCCACTGCAGCTGGGGCTGTTTGTCGATGACGATCAGGTTGATGTACGAGCGGGAGCGGAAGCAGTGGTCCGAGACGGACAGCAGGCAGTTCGCGTCCGGCGGAAGGTACACGCGGGCGACGTCACCGCGCTGGGTGAGCACCACCTGGATGAGGCCGGGGCCCTGGTGGGAGAAACCATTGTGGTCGTTGCGCCACGCCGTCGAGGTGAGCAGCACGTTCAGGCTGGGCACCTTCGCCCGCCACGGCAGGTGCTTGGCCTCCTGGAGCCACTTGCCGTGCTGGACGGTCTGCGACGCGCTCACCATGGCGAAAGCCTCGTAGGTGGCGAACATGCCGTGCCGACCGGTCAGCGTGTAGCCCTCCAACCAGCCGTGGCAGTTGTGCTCGGACAGCACCTCCATCACCCGGCCATCGCGTCCGAGCGCCACATCCTCGTCGTCGACCTGTTCCATGAAACACCGGTCCGATACCTCGAAGACGGCACCGAGCCGGTTGCTGTTCGTCTCGTCGGGGCAGAACAGCCGGAACGTGTCCGGGTTGCGGCGGTAGATGTCGCGGAGAAGTTCGCCGAGCTTTCGGGTCGACTCGGCCCGGAACTCGGCGGGCGCGCTCACCTCGACCGCGTAGTCGCGGAAGTCGGGCAGATCCAGGTCGCGGGTGAGCAGGCCGCCGTTGGCGTGCGGGGAGGCGCTCATCCGCAGTTCTCCCGACGGCGCCTGATCCCGCACGGCGGCGACGGGCGCACCTGTGTCGTCGAAGAGTTCCTCCGGCCGGTACGAGCGCAGCCACCGGTCCAGGATCGCCAGGTGCTCCGGGTTGTCCCGGACTCCGGACAGCGGAACCTGGTGTGACCGCCAGGTGCCGGTGACCTTGATCCCGTCGACCTCGTCCGGTCCGGTCCAGCCCTTGGGAGAGCGGAGGACGATGAGCGGCCAGCGCGGTCGCGTACCGTCCCAGCCACCGCCACGGGCCGATCGTTGGATCGTCCGGATCCTTGCCCACGCGGAGGCGAGGGCTTCCGCGAACCGATGGTGCATGCCGGGGAGGTCGTCGCCCTCGACCTCGATGACGTCGTACCCGTGTCCCTGCAGCAGTGACCCGACCTCGGCCGGGTCCTTGCGGGCCAGGACGGTCGGTCCGGCGATCTTCGCCCCGTTGAGGTGCAGAATCGGCAGAACGGCGCCGTCGCGGGCCGGGTTGACGAAGGAGACGCCCTTCCACGAGCCCTCCAGCGGGCCGGTCTCCGCCTCGCCGTCGCCGACCACGGCGATCGCGAGCAGGTCGGGGTTGTCCATCACGGCGCCATAGGCGTGGACGAGGACGTAGCCGAGTTCGCCGCCCTCGTGGATCGATCCGGGGGTCGTCACCGAGACGTGGCTGGGGATGCCGCCCGGGCTGGAGAACTGCCGAAACAGTCGCAGCAGGCCGGCCTCGTCCTGCGAGACCTCGGGATAGATCTCGCTGTAGGTGCCTTCGAGGTACCCGGCGGCCACCAGCGCCGGACCACCGTGCCCCGGGCCGGCGAGGTAGATCGCCTGCTGACCCGTCAATCTGATGAGCCGCGAGACGTGGGCGTAGATCAGTGACAGTCCCGGGCTGGTCCCCCAGTGTCCCAGCAGCCGTGGCTTGATGTGCCCGGCCGTAAGCGGCACGCGGAGCAGCGGATTGTCCCGCAGGTAGATCTGCCCGATGGTCAGGTAGTTGTTCGCCCGCCACCACGCGTCCAGGTGCGCGACCTCCGTCTCGTCCGGCGCCGCGAGGATACGCAGGATCGGATCATCGTGCACCGTCCCGAACTGGTCGTTCGTCACCGTTGTCACGCTCGTTCCCCTCCCGAGGAGTGCCTCGCCGTCGATCCGGTCGGAACACCCCGGCCCGGTCCCCCGGCAGACCCGGAACGGGCACCGGTGCCCCATCGCCTCCACCGTATGTCCTCTGCGGCCCACGGGGGCGGGGGCCAAAGTCGTTCCCCGGCGGGTCTTTCGGCCCGGGTTCGTAACCCGTCACGAGCCCGACGGGTTCGGCTGGCCCGACAGCGCCGTCTGGGCCTGCTCGGCGATCTCCCTTTCCTCGTCGGTCGGCACGACGCAGACCGCCACCGGCGCCGTCGGCGGCGAGATGACCGACCCGGCCCGCTCGTTACGCTCGGGATCGACGACGATCCCGAGACCCTCGAGCCCGGCCAGCGCGGCGGCGCGTACCGCGGCCGCGTTCTCGCCGACGCCACCCGTGAAGGTGACCGCGTCCAGCCGGCCGAGCACCGCGAGGTAGGCGCCGACGTACTCCTTGATCCGTCGGCAGTACACGTCGAAGGCGAGACCGGCGGCGGGGTCGCCGGCCGCACGGCGGCGCAGCACGGCGCGCATGTCGTTGTCGCCGGTCAGCCCGAGCAGGCCACTGCGGTGGTTGAGCAGATCGTCGATCGCATCCACCGGAAGGCCACCCACCCGGTGCAGGTGGAACAGCACCGCCGGATCCAGGTCGCCGCTGCGGGTGCCCATGACCAGGCCCGCCAGCGGCGAGAGCCCCATCGAGGTGGCGACACTGCGTCCGCCGGACACGGCGCAGGCGCTCGCCCCGTTGCCCAGGTGCAGGGTGATCAGGTCGAGTCCTTCCGGCGGGCGACCCAGTAGCCGCGCGGTGTGCCGGGCGACGTACGCGTGCGACGTGCCGTGGAAACCGTAGCGGCGTATCTGCAGCCGTCGGGCCACGTCGATGTCCACCGCGTACGTCGCGGCCGCCGGAGGCAACGTGGCGTGGAACGCCGTGTCGAAGACCGCCACCTGCGGCACCCCCGGCAGTAGTCGTCGGGCCACCGCGATCCCGGTCAGGTTGGCGGGATTGTGCAGCGGCGCCAGCGGAACCAACCGTTCGATGGCCGCGACGACCTCGTCGTCCACGACGGTCGGCCCGGTGAAGTCGGCACCGCCGTGCACGACCCGGTGACCGACGACATCCAGGCTCTCCAGGTCCGCGTGGGCCAGCACGTCGCGCAGCGCCGACGAGTGGTCCGGTGCACCACCGCCGGGCTCACCGATCCGCTCCACCAGGCCCCGGTCCACGCTCCGGTCGCCGTCGAAGATCCGGTACTTCAGCGACGAGGAACCGCAGTTGAGCACCAGTACCCTCGTCACGGGCTTTCCTCCCCGGCAGCCTGGATCGCCGTGATGGCCACCGTGTTGACGATGTCCTTGACCGTGGCGCCCCGGGACAGGTCGTTGACCGGGCGGCGCAGTCCCTGCAGTACCGGGCCGACCGCGACCGCCCCGGCCGAGCGCTGCACCGCCTTGTACGTGTTGTTCCCGGTGTTGAGGTCCGGAAAGACGAGCACCGTGGCGCGGCCCGCGACCGGGCTGCCCGGCAGTTTCGCCTCCGCGACCGTCGGGTCGACGGCCGCGTCGTACTGGATCGGCCCCTCCACCAGCAGATCGGGGCGGCGGGTCCGGACCAGCGACGTGGCCTCGGCGACCTTGTCCACGTCCGCGCCCACGCCCGAACTGCCGGTGGCGTACGAGAGCATGGCGAGCCTCGGTTCGATACCGAACCGGGCGGCGGTGTCGGCGCTGGACAGCGCGATGTCGGCGAGCTGGGACGCGTCCGGATCGGGGTTGACCGCGCAGTCGCCGTACACCAGGACCTGGTCTGCGAGCAGCATGAAGAAGACGCTGGAGGCGACGGACACGCCCGGTTCGGCCTTGATGATCTCGAATGCGGGCCGGATCGTCGCCGCGGTGGTGTGGGTGGCGCCAGAGACCATGCCGTCGGCCGACCCGGCCTCGACCATCAGGGTGCCGAAGTAGTTCACGTCGCGCACCACGTCGTACGCCAGGTCCAGGGTCACACCCCGGTGCCGACGCAGTTCCACGTAACGGGCGGCGAAGCCGTCGCGCCAGTCACTCGTCTCGGGATCGACCAGCCGCGCCGCGGTGACGTCGACCCCGAGTTCACTCGCCCGGCGGTTGATCTCCGTCGGGTCTCCCAGCAGGGTCAGGTCGGCGACCCCCCGACGGAGGAGGGTCTCCGCCGCCCGCAGGATCCGCGGCTCCGTGCCCTCCGGCAGCACGAGGTGCCGACGCCGCGCGCGGGCCCGGTCGAGGAGACCGTTCTCGAACATCAACGGGGTGACCCGCCGAGAGCGGGTCACGTCCAGCCGGCGGGACAGTTCGGCCGTGTCGACGTGGGCCTCGAAGGCACCCAGCGCCGCCTCGACCTTCCGGGGCGCGGTGACGGCGAGCCGGCCCTCGATCCGACCGACCGCGGCGGTGGTATGGAAGCTGTCGCCCCTGGTCACCAGCATCGCCAGCCCGGTGTGCAGTCGTTCGATCACCCGTACGGCACGCGGGTCGGGATGGTCGCCGAGGGTGAGCACCAGTCCGGCCAGGGTGACGGCTCCCCCGGCGTGTGCGGCGCTGGCCGCGACGAGCAGGTCGGCCCGGTCCCCGGAAGTGATCAGAAGGCAGCCGTCGGTGAGATGGTCGAGGAGCACCGGCACGTGCGCGGCGCCGACCACCACGTCCAGCACGTCACGGTCCAGCGCGGCCGGGCTGCCGGCCAGGACCGTCGCGTCGAGCGCCGCCGCCACCTCCGCCACGGTGGGCGCCGACACCGCCGGCACCTCCGGGATCGCGTACGCGGGCACCGGCAGGCCGGTCGGTGCCGGTGTACCCGCCGGCACCCGGTTGGCGATCACCGCCAGCACCGTGGCGCCCGCCTCGACCACGCCGTGGTACGCCGTACGGGCGGCTGCCGCCACCGCCTCGGGCGTCCCGCCCAGCCCGTCCACCACCGGTACGACCAGGCTCCCGAACTCGGTGGCGAGGCGGGCGTGGAAGGCCAGCAGCCGGTCGGGCCCGCCCGGGGCGCTGTCATCGGGGTCCGTGACGTCCCCGCCGACGACGACAACGGCGGCGCAGCGGCGCTCCAACTCGCGGTAGCGCTCGACGATGCGACCGATCAACTCCTCTCCGCGCCCGTCCGCCGCGAGTTCCGCCGCCCGGGTGGCTGTCACCCCGTACGAATCGGGGTAGCCGGCGGCAACCGGGTAGCGGCTGGTGAGCAGGGTCAGCACCGGATCCACGCGCGAAGTGGGCACCACCGGGCGGAAGACGCCCAGCGGGGCGACCCGCCGGGACAGCATCTCGGCCAGTCCCAGGGCGACGGCGGCCTTGCCCGCGCTCGGGCCGACCCCGGCGACGTACACACTGGGCGCCACGACTCACCTGACCTTCCCTACGGCCCGCGGGGGACCTCGATGATGTCTCCGCGCATCGGCATCTACCAGATCTTCCCCCGGCGGGGCGGCCCGCCTACCGGCGCACCGGAGAAAAGCCACCCCGGCACCTGCCTCAGCGAAACGAACACCGGCGGTCGGAAGGCGCGAGCCGGGGCGGGCCACCGGGCCGAAGGTCCCGGCGCCCGGGGACGTTGGCCATTGTCGGCGGCCAGTCGACGGCGCGAGGCTTGAGCGTCGGACCGACCCGAAGGATGGCGACGATGAACCAGGACAACGCCGAGGATCAGAGCGTGGTCGCCCTCGCGACCGCGGCTACGGCGGCCGGATACGCACCGTCCGTGCACAACACGCAGCCGTGGCGGTGGCGGATCCTCGCGGACCGGCTCGAACTGTTCGCCGACCGCAGCAGGCAACTGACTGCGGCCGACCCACCGGGCCATCTTCTGCTGATCAGCTGTGGAGCGGCGCTGCACCATGCCCGGGTCGCCCTCGCCGCGCAGGGCTGGACCGCCGAGACGGATCGGCTACCCAATCCCGCCCAGCCTGATCTCCTCGCCCAGGTTCGGCTGACCGGCAGGACGCCGGTCACCGCGGAGGCGAGGCGGCTCGCGCGGACCACACGGGTCCGGCACACCGACCGGCGGCCCGTCAGCGACCAGACGGTGCCGGCAGACGCACTGCGTGCCATCGGGAAAGCGGTGTCCACCGATGCGCGTATCCAGCTGCTGTCGGACGACCAGATCCTCGAACTGGCGGCTGCGGCGTCCCGGGCCGGCGCGACGGAGGGTGCCGACCCGGGGACTCGCGAAGAACTCGAATACTGGACCGGACGGAACCGGCCGGCGGGCGCCGGCCTGCCGGCAGAGGTGCTTCCCGAGCGCGAGCCGGAGACAACCGTCCCCGGCCGGGACTTCGGCCGGCCCGGAACGCTGCCGATCGGCCCCGGACATGATCGGACCGCTGTCTACGCCGTGCTCTACGGTGACGGGGACGATCCACGAGACTGGCTACGCGCCGGCGAGGCGCTCTCGGCCGGGTGGCTGCGGGCCACCGAACTCGGGGTGTCCGTAGTACCCCTCAGCGGCGTCATCGAGGTGGCCAGCACCCGACAGACCCTTCGCGTCCTGCTGGCCGGTCTCGGCCACCCCTACCTGGTGCTCCGACTCGGGATCGCCGCTCCGGAACACGCCGGCCCGCCACACACTCCGCGGCTGCCGACGGCACAGGTCATCGACACCCTCGACGCCTGAGTCCCGCAGGGCCGGCACGCCCTGGTGGCGTGCCGGCCCTGCGGGTTCCCGCGTTCTACGTGAGCCAGGGCAGTCTCTTGACCAGTCTGGTGCTGGTCCACCATCGGCCGAGGCCGAAGGTGGCGCCGGCGCCGGCTGCGGCGATCCCGATGAGCAGCACGGCCAGGACGAGGTGGTCGTCGATGACCGGGTTGGTCTCGGGGGGCAGCACGACGGTGTACATCATGGTGAGCATCAGGGCGCCTGCGGCGGCGGCGATCCGCATCCCGATGCCGAGGAGCAGGGCCACGCCGATTGCGGCCAGGCCAACCATGAAGGCGAGGTTGGCGAACGCCGTACCGGCCAGGTCATGGTAGAGGCCGGCGAACGGCCCCTCCGCCCCGGACAGGAAGCCCTTCGTGGGGTTCCCGCCGTCGATCCAGCCCTTAGCGTCCGGGGTCGCGTAGCCCATGCCGAACAGTTTGTCCACGAACGCCCACAGGAAGATGACCCCCATTCCGATGCGGGCGCCGAACCAGGAGTACGTCGCCACTGCGCGGGCGGTGGCGCCACCACCGGTCGACTCGGCACCAGTCGTGCCGATGGACTCGCCGCCGGTGCTCCTCGCACCGACTGGACCGGTGCCCGGAGTGCGGACACTCCGCGCCACCGATCCGGTCTCCGGCGCATTGCGGTAGGCGGCGTCGATACGCGGGGGAACGATGGCGGTCATTGCATCCTCCGATTCTGTCGCCGACCCGGTCGGCCGGCGTTCAACTACAGTTGACCGCCAACGACGCGGCGCCAGTAGGCCCACAGGGCACCCGTCCGGCGGGACCAAATCCCTCCTCCCGGGGGACCTCGGCCCTACTCGGAGGTCCTGCGGTCGGCAATCCCGATCACCTCGTCGACCTCGCGGATCGGCTACGGCCAGCCTCGTTGCCCATACCCGGTCCGGATGGAAGTGGGCCCGGGTTCCCGTCCGTCCGCTGGTAACGGGACCTTCGGCCCTGTGCCCTCCGAGGACCAGCCGGTACAAAAGAATGATGATCCGTGTCTTCCTCCTCGACGACCACGAGGTTGTCCGCCGTGGCCTGGCCGACCTGCTGCACGCCGCCGGTGATATCGAGGTGGTGGGCGAGTCGGGGTTGGCGCGTGAGGCCACGACGCGTATCCCGGCGTTGCGGCCGGATGTGGCGATCCTCGACGCGAGGTTGCCCGACGGCAGTGGAATCGACGTGTGTCGGGACGTCCGTACCGTCGACTCCTCGATCCGGGGCCTCATTCTCACCTCCTATGAGGACGATGAGGCGCTGTTCGCCGCGATCATGGCTGGCGCCGCCGGGTACGTGCTCAAGCAGATCCGTGGCACCGACCTCGTCGACGCGGTCCGCCGGGTGGCGGCGGGCCAGTCACTGCTCGACCCGGCGGTGACCCAGCGGGTGCTGGAGCGGATCCGCAACGGCGTCGAGCAGCCGCGCGAACTGGCGACGTTGACCGAGCAGGAGCGCCGGATCCTGGGACACGTCGCCGAAGGGCTGACCAACCGCGAGATCGCCGCGAAGATGTTCCTCGCGGAGAAGACCGTGAAGAACTACGTGTCGAGCCTGCTGGCGAAGCTGGGACTGGAACGTCGTACCCAGGCCGCTGTGCTGGCCACCCGGCTGCTCGGCCAGCGCTCGTAGACATCAGCTGCGGGCGTCGACCGCATCGACGAGCGTCGCCAGGGCGCTTCCCAGGGTGGCGAGTCCGCCGGTGGCCGGTCCGCCGGGCTCGACCAGGTAACGGTCCCGGCGGATCTCCACCATCAGCGCGTGTACCCGACGGTCCCGGCGGTAGTGCCGCAGCGGTACGTAGCAGCCCGCGAAGGGCGAGTCGACCTCGACGTCACCGTGGCCGGCGAAGGCCTGCCGGGCGGCCGACAGCAGCCAGCCGGGCGTGTGGTCCGGGTCGGTTCCCAGGCAGATCGCCGGCCGTGCGGCGGCACCGATCTCGTACGGCAGCCGCGCGCTCGGATACGAGTGGACGTCGACGATGGTCGCCCGCCCCGTCGAGGTAAGTCGGGCGTCCACGAGGTCCGTCATCGCCCTGCTGTACGGCCGGTACCAGCGGTCCAGCAGCTCCTCCTCGGCGGCCGGTTCGTCCTCGCGCAGCGGTCGGCCGTCGCTGGTACGGGTGTAGACCGCGCCCATCCCCACCGCCCGCATCGACTCCCGGTCGTCGGGGAAGCGCTCGGGGTCGACGACCAATCGGGACAGCAGGTTCACGAACGTCCACGGCGTACGCCCGGCGGTCGCCGCCGCTCGGGCCGCGACGAGGTCGGTCTGCGCGTCGGTCATCCGGTCCAGTTCCGCCTCCAGTTCCGGGTCGTCGAGCAGCAGCCGTCGCCGCACGCTCGGTGGGATCAGCCGCCCGGCGTGCGGAACGTGCAGGATGACGCCGCTGCCGGCGGCGCCCGCCCGGATCTGGAAGCCCGCCTGCATCATCGACCTCCCTGCTCGGCGGCACGTCGATCCGGAGCGGGGCGGCCCCGGCATGTGCACCCCTGTCCGGTCCGTGGCGCCGTCACCCGGCGACGGCCGGTTCGGGGGGCGCCGCCGGGCGGCCGGTACTGGGCGACGTCAGCGCGTCGAGGTGGGCGTACGCCGTCGCGGTGGTGTCCGGCCCGGCGGCCAGCAGTGGCAGTCGTACCGCCGCGCTCGGAATGCGACCCTCCGCGTGCAGCACCGCCTTGATCACCGTCGGGTTCGGCTCGGCGAACAGGGCCGTCGACAGGACACTGAGCCGCCCGCCCAGTGCTCGGGCGGCGGCGACGTCACCGGCCTGCCACAGCGCGATCAGCCGGACGTACTCGGCGGTGGCCAGATGCGCCGACGCCACGATGCCGCCGTGCGCGCCGAGGGCGAGCAGGGCCGAGAGAAAAGTGTCTTCGCCGCCGAGGATCGCCAGGCCGGCGGGCGGGTCGGCGAACAGCGCGACGGTGTCGGCGTTGACGCCGTCCGGGGAGTATTTCAGGCCCACCACGCCGGGCAGTTCGGCCAGCCGCCGGAGCGTCTCCACCGGCAGGTACTGGCCGGTCCGGCGTGGCACGTCGTAGACGACGATCGGCACCGGACTTGTCGCGGCGAGGTGGGCGAAGTGGGCGAGCACCCCGGCCGCGCCGGGGCGGACGAACGACGGCACCAGGCTCAGCGCGGCCACCACCTCCGGCCGATCGGCCAGCCCGCGCAACGCCTCCGGGCTGTGCGCGCCGACCAGCAGCTGCGCGCCGCGTTCACGGCAGGCCCGCGCGGCCACCTCGACCACCACGTCCTGCTCGGCCACGGTGAGCGAGCCGGGTTCGGCGGTGGTGCCCAGCGCCACCAGACCGCTGGCCCCGGCGTCCAGCAGCTGGTGCGCCAGGCTCTCCAGGGCGCCCCGGGCCACCGCCCCGGAGTCGTCGAACGGGGTGATCAACGGAACGTACAGGCCGGTCAGCGTCATGGCCCCAGCGTCCCCCGGAAGACGAGAAAGAACCAGTTCACGTTCCTTCACCAAAACGTAAGCTGAGCTGATGCTTGACGTACGCCGGCTCCGGCTGCTGCGCGACCTGGCCCAGCTCGGCACCATCGCCGCGGTCGCCAGGGCCCACGCCTACACCCCGTCCGCCGTGTCACAGCAGCTCACTGCGCTGCAACGGGAGGCGGGCGTCCCGCTGCTGGAACACAGCGGCCGAAGTGTCCGGCTCACCCCCGCCGGAGCGGCGCTCGCGCGGCACAGCGAAACGGTGCTCGCCGCCCTGGAGGCCGCCACCGCCACCCTGGAAGCCGCTCGCGCCGGCCTGTCCGGAACCGTCCACATCGGCGCCTTCCCCAGCGCCGTACGCACACTGCTGCCCCCGGCACTGGTCGCGCTGGGCCGCGACCATCCCGGACTCGACCTGATGGTCACCGAACTCGATCCGGTGGCGGTGCCGGACGCGCTACGGAACCGGCGCCTGGACGTCGCCCTGCTGCACGACTACGACATCGTGCCGATCGCACCCGACCCGGCCCTGGACTCGACGGCGCTCCTCGACGAGACGGTCTTCCTCGCCGTACCCGACGACGGCGCGGACCCCGACCCGGCCGATGATCCGATCGCGGCCGCCCGAAACGCCTCCTGGATCGTCGGCAGCCCCGGCACGCTGTGCCACACCGTCGCCGTTCGGGTCTGCCACACCGCCGGCTTCGCCCCCAGGATCCGCCACCACGCCGACGACTTCATCGCCGTGCTCGCCCTGGTCGCCGCCGGTCAGGGCGTCGCACTCGTACCGCAGCTCGGCGCGACCCAACCGCCCCCCGGGGTACGGCTCCGGCCGCTGACCGCCCACCGACGTACCCGGGTCGCCTACCGGCAGGGCGCCGCCGACCATCCCGCGACAGCCGCATGCGTCTCCGCCCTGCGTACCTCCACCGACGCGTTCCTACGCTCCTGAACCTGCCCCACCGACAGTGCCGGTACCGTCGGGATCGCCGCACGGATGAACCCGGACCTGGTCACCGTACGGCGATCAGGCCTCGATCCAGCCGTGTGACCGGGCGAGGTCGAGGATCCGCTGGCGGATCTGCAGGATCTGGGCGCCGGTCAGCGACGGCACGTGCTGGAGGAGTGTCTCCGTCACCTCGGTGGTGAACTCCCGGGGCGCGAGCACGTCGCACATCCCGTCGTCGTCACCCGCGACCGCCGTCCTGAAGCGCCCCTCCGAACCGGCCGCGACGGTGTCCGAGCGGGGTGCCGCCGCCCCCTCCACGATCCGGACCGTGGCGACCTTCAGCCCGCGGTCGCCCTCCTCCACCTCGTACTCGACCTGCATCCCCGGATGCACCAGGTGCCGCTTCTCCCCGAAGTCGTTCGCGTGGACGAAGACGTCTTCCCCGCCACCGAACGGTGCGATGAATCCGTAGCCCCGGACCTCGTCGAAGCGCAGAACCTTACCGACCGCCACCACAACCACCACCTACAACAGGAACGCCAACAAAGACAGGCCAGGATCCCCGCCGGCCGCCGTTCGCCGTCCGAGACGGCGACCAGGGCGGCCCGGTCCCAGCCCGGTCACGATACCGCCCGGCCGCACTCGGACCCACCCCTAACCTCGCGGCCCACCACGCACGGGACGGGTAGGGCGTACGCGCAGTGCCGGGACAGGAACGTTTCGGCACGCGACGCGGAGGGCAAGTCCCTGGGCGTCGCACCCTCTCGAGGCTTGGAGGCATCAGATGGCCGTCGGCGGCATTATCTCCGCGATCATCGTGGGTCTGATCATCGGCGCGCTCGGACGCCTGGTCGTACCCGGAAAACAGAACATCCCGATCTGGCTGACCCTGCTGATCGGCGTGGTGGCCGCCCTGCTGGGCACGGCCATCGCCCGTGGCGCGGGCCTGGCAGATACCGACGGCGTCGACTGGATCGAGGTCCTCATTCAGGTAGCGCTCGCCGCGCTCGCTGTCGCCGCCGTTGCCGGCTTCTACGGCAGGCGGCACATCACACGCTGACCGACCCCCCTCCCGTCACGGCGGCACGCTCCTCCGGGAGCGTGCCGCCGACGCGGATGGATCAGGCATGCTCATGGAGGCAGTAGCCGGGACGCCGACCGGATCGTTCACCGCCCGAGGGCCGCGGTACGCGGTCACCGCAGGCGCAGCCGGCCCTCTCCCGGAGCATCCGGTCAGGCGGTGAACACGAGAGAGCGGGCATGACAGGCAACCGGATCGGCTTGGTGGTGCACGAGGGACGGGCGGCGGCGGTGGAGGCCGCCGGTGCCGTCCGTCGTTGGGCGGCGGCGCACGCCGTCGAGGTCAGCGCCATCGACGTGTGGAAGCGGGACCGGGAACGGTGCTACCGCCGCAACGCGGGCGAGGAGGCCGAGGCGGCCGGGCATCCGTCGCTCGTCGTTACGATCGGCGGGGACGGGACGTTCCTCCGGGGCGCTCGGATCGCGGCCAAGGACGGCGTACCGGTGCTCGGCATCAACGTCGGCCGGGTGGGGTTCCTGACCGAGGTCGAACCCACCGAGATCGACACCGCGCTGGACGCGTTCTTCTCCGGCAACGTCCAACTCGACAGGCGGATGATGCTCACGTTGTGCGCCTCCCGGCCGTTGGAGATCCCCGAGGACATGCAGGCGCTGCTGCGCTACGGGCGTGGCCCGCTGCTACCGCCGCCGCCGTCGCTGCCCCGGACCCCGGACCCCGACCACCAGCCGGGCGTCGCCCTCGACATCACCGCGCTGAACGACATCGTCCTCGAGAAGCTCGCCCGCGACCGGCAGGCCAGCCTCGGGGTGTACCTGGACCAGACGCTGTTCGCGTCCTACTCCGCCGACGCCCTGGTGGTCGCGACCCCGACCGGCTCCACCGCCTACAACTTCGCTGCCGGCGGCCCCATCCTGTCCCCCCGGCTGAGCGCGCTGGTGTTCACCCCGGTCGCCCCGCACATGGTCTTCAACCGCAGCCTCGTACTGGCCGCCGAAGAGGCGGTGACGGTGCGGGTGCTCGACCAGTCGGGCCAGGTCGCGGTCAGCGTGGACGGCCAACTGCGCGGCGTACTCGATCCCGGGGACTGGGTGACGATCCAACCCGCGTCGCAACTGGCCCACCTGGTACGCCTGCGCACCTCGCAGTTCTACTCGCGGCTGCGCGAGAGGTTCTCGCTCGCCGACGCCCCCGCGGCGGTGGCCGACAGCCGTACCCCCGACACCGCGGACGGCTGATCGACGGTGGCAGTACCCGTCAGAAGTGCGGGTCCAAGCCGCTGCTGATGTTGGTGAGGTAGTTGCCGAGTTTGTAGTAGCCGCGCACGTAGTCGCCGGGCCAGAGCTGCTGAGCGCCGCGCGTCGCTTTCTACTCATCCATGCGAATGTGTTGACGTCTTCGTAGCACCTCGGTAATACTTGCCCCCAACGTGCTGAAAGATTACGACAAAGCCGTGCCCGATTAGCTACTGGAGCACGCAAGTTCCCGAAGTCGCTCCTTCGGGTCGTCCGCGCCGACGTCGCGCCGCGCGTTCCTCCCATCGCCACCGCGCCCGCCCCGACCATCGACTCCCGGTTCCACTCGCCACGGATCCCCTCCGCACAGGAAGGACAGTGATGGAACGACCGAACCTGATCAGGGTGGCGGCGACGACAGTCGCGGCCACCCTGATCGCCGCCGTGGGGTGGCCAACCGTTGCGACCGCGGCCGCCGGACCCGATCTCCCGGTCGAGAAGGCCCCCTCGGTGAGGCCGGACGGCGCGCGGATCGCGGCCACCAATCTCGCCCTGGGCCGGCCTACCCGGGAAAGCGGCCACGCCGACGTCTACGACTCGTCCCGGGTCGTCGACGGCGACCAGGGCACCTACTGGGAGAGCGTCAACAACTCCTTCCCCGAGTGGGTACAGGTCGACCTCGGCTCGTCGATGACCGTCGACAGCGTCGGACTGAAGCTGCCGACCTCGGGCTGGGCCACCCGCACACAGACGCTGAGCGTGCAGGGCAGCACCGACGGAACCTCGTTCAGTGACCTCGCGCCAGCCCAGACCCACACCTTCAACCCGGCCACCGGCAGCTCGGTCACGGTCAACTTCAGCCAGGCCGCCGCCCGCCACATCAGGATCAACATCACCGCGAACAGCGGATGGCCGGCAGGGCAACTGGCGGAACTCGAGGTCTACGGCGCGGGAAGCCCGACCGACACCGCCGCGCCGACCACCCCGGGCACGCTGTCACACAGCAGCTCGGGCAACACCATCACGCTCAACTGGGGTGCCTCCACCGATTCCGGCGGCAGCGGCCTGGCCGGGTACAACGTCTACCGGGCCGGCAACCTGGTCGCGACCCTGGGCACCGTACTCACCTACCAGGACACCCAGCCGCCGTCGGCGACCGTGTCGTACCACGTCCGCGCGCGGGACGGCGCCGGCAACCTGTCCGGCAACAGCAACACCACCACCCGGACCGGTACGCAGCCACCGGGCTGCACCAACGTGGCGCAGGGCAGACCCATGGCGGCCAGCGGCTCCACCTTCACCTTCACCCCGGAGAAGGCGAACGACGGACAGCTCGGCACGTACTGGGAGGGCGCGGCGGGTTACCCGCAGACCCTGACCGTCTCGCTGGGCGCGAACCACTCGATCACGGCGGTGAACGTCAAGCTGAACCCGGATCCGGCCTGGGGCACCCGTACCCAGAACTTCCAGATCCTCGGCCGCGACCAGGCCGCGACCGCCTACACCAACCTGGTGTCCGCGTCGAACCACCAGTTCGTCCAGGGCGACAACGTGGTGGCCGTTCCGGTCGCGGCGACCACCTCGGACGTGCAGTTACGGTTCAACTCCAACACCGGTGCCCCGTCCGGCCAGGTGGCCGAACTGGAGGTCTGCGGAACCCCCGCACCAAACCCCGACCTGGTCGTCAACGCGTTGAACTGGACGCCCGCGTCGCCGAACGAGGCCACCGCCGTCACCCTCTCGGCGACGGTGCAGAACGTGGGGTCTGCAGCGGCCGGCGCGACCACGGTCAACTTCAGCCTGGCCGGCACGGTCGTCGGCAGTGCTCCGGTGGGCGCGCTGGCCGCCGGCGCCTCGACCACGGTCTCGCTGGGCGCCGGAACCCGGCCGACGGGCAGCTACAGCGTCTCGGCGGTGGTCGATCCGACCAACACGGTCGTCGAGCAGAACAACGGCAACAACAGCTTCACCTCGGCCACGCCCCTGGTGGTCGCCCAGGCCCCCGGCCCCGATCTCCAGGTGCTGGGCATCAACTCCAACCCGCCGAACCCGGCCGTCGGGGCGGCGGTCACCTTCACCGTGGCGGTGAACAACCGTGGGACCGCCGCGACGGGCGCCACCACGGTCACCCGGGTCCTGGTGGGCGGCACCACGCTCAACACCGACACCCCGCCGATCGCCGCGGGCGCGACCACCACCGTGGCGATCACCGGCAGCTGGACCGCCACCAGCGGCGGCGCCACCGTCACCGCCACCGCCGACGCGACGAACGCCGTCGCGGAGACCAACGAGGCCAACAACGTACGCACCCAGTCGATCGTCGTCGGGCGCGGCGCGGCCGTGCCCTACACCGAGTACGAGGCCGAGGCCGCCAGCTACCAGGGCACGCTGCTGGAGGCCGACCCGAAACGCACCTTCGGGCACACCAACTTCGCCTCCGAGTCCTCGGGCCGCAGGTCGGTACGCCTGAACAGCCAGGGACAGTACGTCGAGTTCACCTCGACCAGCCCGGCGAACTCGATAGTGGTCCGCAACTCCATCCCCGACTCGGCGGGCGGCGGCGGCACCGAGGCCACGATCAGCCTGTACGTCAACGGCACCTTCACCCGCAAGCTGACCCTCTCCTCCCGCAACAGCTGGCTGTACGGGCTGACCGACGACACCGAGAGCCTCTCGAACACCCCGCAGGCGAACGCGCGCCGGCTGTTCGACGAGTCGCACGCGCTGCTGTCGCAGTCGTATCCGCCCGGCACCAGGTTCCGGCTGCAACAGGACACCGGCGACAACGCGTCGTTCTACATCATCGACCTCGTCGACCTGGAGCAGGTGGCGGCGCCACTGAGCCAGCCCGCCGGATGCACCTCGATCACGACGTACGGAGCCGTCCCGAACGACGGGGCCGACGACACGGCCGCCATCCAGCGCGCGGTGACCGACGACGAGAACGGCGTGATCAGCTGCGTCTGGATCCCGGCGGGCCAGTGGCGGCAGGAGCAGAAGATCCTCTCGCCGGACCCCACCCGGGGTCAGTTCAACCAGAAGGGCATCCGCAACGTCACGATCCGTGGCGCCGGTATGTGGCACTCGCAGCTGTACACGGACACCGAACCGCAGAACGTGGTCGGCAACATCAACCATCCGCACGAGGGCAACGTCGGCTTCGACATCGACGACAACACCCAGATCTCCGACATCGCGATCTTCGGGATGACGACCAACCGGGCCAACCGGGGACACGGCATCAACGGCCGGCTCGGCCGGAACACGAAAATCAGCAACGTCTGGATCGAGCACGTCAACGTCGGTGCCTGGGTCGGCCGCGACCACAGCGACACGCCGGCGTACTGGAATCCGGGTGACGGCATCGAGTTCACCGGCATGCGGATCCGGAACACGTACGCCGACGGCATCAACTTCGCCAACGGCACCCGCAACTCCCGGGTGTTCAACTCGTCGTTCCGGACCACCGGCGACGACGCCCTGGCGGTCTGGTCCAGCCGGTACGTCAGGGACACCTCGGTGGACATCGGACACGACAACCACTTCGTCAACAACACGATCCAGCTGCCCTGGCGGGCGAACGGCATCGCGGTCTACGGCGGCTACGGCAACACGATCGAGAACAACCTGATCTACGACACCGCGAACTACCCCGGCATCATGCTGGCGACCGACCACGACCCGCTGCCCTTCTCCGGGCAGACACTGATCGCCAACAACGGGCTCCACCGTACCGGCGGCGCCTTCTGGAACGAGGCACAGGAGTTCGGCGCCATCACGCTCTTCGCGGCCAGCCGGGACATCTCCGGTGTCACCATCCGGGACACCGACATCCACGACTCGACGTACGACGGCATCCAGTTCAAGACCGGCGGCGGCAGCATGCCCGGCGTCGTGATCAGCAACGTCCGGATCGACAGGTCCAACAACGGCGCCGGCATCCTCGCCATGGGCGGTGCCCGAGGCAGCGCGACGCTGACCAATGTCACCATCACCAACTCGGCCACCGGCAACATCGTGATCCAACCGGGGTCGGGTTTCGTGATCAGCGGGGGTTGACGGGAGGAGGCCCGCCGGCCTGAGCGCCGGTCGGGACGGGCCGCCGCGCCTGACGGGCCAGGTGGCGTGCTTCCGGTGGACGACGTCCGTCGGAAGCACGTCGCCCGGCCCGTCGTACGTGGACGACTCGAGGTCGCCCGGACGGTACCGGAACGCCGGTCCTGGGTAGAAGGAGCCCGTGGTGGACGCCGCCCGGGGACGGCGTCGCCCCGAGGAACCGGAGGAGGTCCCATGCGACGCCTGGCCGCACTGCTCGCCGTCACCGGGCTGCTGGTCGGGGGCTGTCAGTGGCCACGGGACACCGCCGGCACCCTGGACGACGTCCGGGACGGGGTGTTGCGGGTCGGGATCACCGACAACCGACCGTGGACCCGGGTGGCCGGCGACGGCATGGTCGACGGCGCCGAGGCGCGGCTGGTCGAGCGGCTCGCCGAGCAGCTCGGGTCGCGGGTGGAGTGGCATCCGGGTGCGGAGTCGGCCCTGATGCCCGCGCTCCACGACCGGGTACTGGACCTGGTCGTCGGCGGTCTGGCCGCCGACGCTCCGTGGACGCGGGAGGCGTCGCTCACCCGGCCCTACTTCACCACCCGGACCGTGGTCGCCGCCCCCGCCGACCTGGCGGTGCCCGCCGACCTCGCCGGGGTACGGGTCGCCGTGCCGGCCGGCACCGCGGAGGTCGCGGCGCTCGCCGCCGAGAAGGCGATCGTGGTACCCGTCGCCGACGCGACCGCCGCCGGCGGGCTTCCGGTCGTGGTCGGGGAATGGCGGATCGGGGAGCTGGGCCTGCGTCGCACCTCGCACGAACTCGGCAGCCACGACCATGTCTGGGCGGTGCCGCCGGGCGAGAACGGCTGGCAGGTCGAGGTGGAACGCTTCCTGCTGGCGCTCTCCTCCGACGAGGTCGAACGTCTGCTCGTGGCGGCCGAGACCACCGGGACCACGCCGTGAGGTTCTACGACCGCTTCGAGTTGCCGGCGGACAAGGCGGCACTGCACCGCCGGGCGGTCCGGCTCGAATGGTGGACCATCGCCTTCTTCCTCGGCGCCGTCACGCTGCTGGCGCTCACCCTCGGCCAGTCGCAGGCGATGAAGGCGGCCTGGATCGAGGACATGCTCGGCCTGGTGCCGCCGGCCGCGTTCCTGATCGCCGCCCGGTTCCGGAACCGGCGCCCCAACGACCGTTTTCCCTACGGGTACCACCGGTCGGTCAGCGTGGCGTTCCTGGCGGGCGCCGTCGCCCTGCTCGGCCTCGGCGGATACGTCGTCTACGACTCACTCGCCCGCCTGATCGCCCGCGAGCGACCGCCGATCGGGCTGATCGAGCTGTTCGGGCACCGCTTCTGGCTGGGCTGGCTGATGATCGCCGCGCTGACCGTCACGATGGTGCCGGCGATCCTGCTCGGCCGGGCGAAGCAGAAACTCGCCCGGCAACTGCACGACAAGGTCCTCTACGCCGACGCCGAGATGAACCGGGCGGACTGGCTGACGGCGGGCGCGGCCGCCCTCGGTGTCCTCGGCATCGGTGCCGGACTGTGGTGGGCCGACGCGGTGGCCGCGCTGGTCATCGGCGGCGACATCCTCCGCGACGGGATGCGTACCACCCGGGGGGCGGTGGCGAGCCTGATGGACAACCGCCCCCGCACCGTCGACGAGCGCCGTCCGCATCCGCTGCCGGGCGAACTGCTCGACGCGGTCCGGGACCACGACTGGGTCGCGGACGCCTGGGTACGGCTGCGCGAGGAGGGACACGTCTTCGTCGGCGAGTTGCTCGTCGTACCCGCCGCCGGCACCGACCGGCTCGTCGAACGGCTGGAGGAACTCGGCCGCTGGTCCCGGAACTTCGACTGGCGGATACACGACCTGGTGGTCGCGCCGGTCAGCCGGATCGAGGTCGACCGGAGCACCGCCACGGACGCCACGACCGACAGCGGTGCGGCGTCCCTGCCCGCCCGCATCTCGCGGACACCGGCGGCCGGGTAGCCCGACGGCACGACCTGAGCGGAGGTCAGCGGGCCAGCCGGGCGGCGGCGACGAGGACCCCCACGCCGAGGGCGTACCGGGCGGGTACGCCGATCACTGCGGTACGGGTACCTGCCGACGCGTACGTACCCGCAGCAGTTCGACGATCAGGCCGCCGAGGAAGCCGGCGGCCGCGCCGGCCAGCAGGCCGGCCAGGAACGACGGTGCGGCGCTGCCGCCGAGGTTCAGAGTGGCGTCGCTCATGTTGAAGCCGAAGACGTCCACCCCGACCTCCGCCGAGACCCCCGACACCGCGGTCAGCACGGGCAGAAGGAGCGCCAGGAGGACGCCGAGGGTGACCGCCGGGCCGAGGCTGCGACGGACGGACCCGGGCGCCGGACCGGCATCGCCGACCTGCTGACGCGGGGTACGCGCCGCGGCGAGAATGCCGCATCCGAGCAGGACCAGCCCGGAGATGACGACCGGGAGCAGCCATACCGGACGGTCCATCCCGGAGAGCGAGTCGAGCGAGAGTGACAGGCCGCCTTCACCGGTGGGCAGCCGCTTCTGCAGGGCGGGCAGGATGCGGTCGCCGACAATCCCGCCGGCGTCGAGCCGCCAGGGCACCCCGATCCCCACCGTCAGCAGGACGACGACCAGATTGGGCAGGCCGAGCAGGACGCCGGCGGCCACCCTGTCGCCGTTCGGTGTGGCGATCCCGAGGACCAGGGCGGTGAGGAGGCCGAGGAGCGTGATGCCCACGGCGGCGGTCGCGACCGCCGACACGGTCGGACGGAGGG
>NZ_JADPUN010000437.1 GCF_015690345.1 Plantactinospora alkalitolerans
CCCACACAGGGGGCCAGCCCAGGTCAATCGGGGCGATGACCACGGTGTCCGCGTGCGCCAGTGCCTGGCTGTCGTGGTTGACCGTAATGGAGAAGCCAGCGTTGGTCATCACTGGCTGGCCGTCAAGTGTGCAGGTCGCGACTTCGTACAGCGGGGCGCCATCGCAACCTTTGGCGCCGCCGAAGACCCGTGCGGGTATGCCGAGATCGAACGGATAGACGCCTGCAAGGGCGAGGACGGCGACACGGTGCATGGCCCGATCTTTGCAGATCATGACACTCGGGCCACTGTCGGATGTCCGGGGAGTCCGGCAGCGTGGGGCCGGCGACGCGGGAGGCGGCGCTGTCCCTGGATTTTGAGAGGTAGTCGCGCCATGTACAACGCCGTCGAAGCGCATCAGATGAAGGCGATCAGCCAGGATGTTCTCGGTGGGCCGGAGGTCCTCAAGCAGGTGTGGATGAACCGGCCCCGGGCCGGGGTGGGCGAGATCCTCGTGCGGGTACACGCAGCCGGGGTCAACCCGCTGGACTGGAAGACTCGCGCCGCGGGGCTCTTCCTCGGACGTCCGCCGTTCATTCTTGGCTGGGACGTATCCGGCGTGGTCGAAGCGGTCGGCGTAGGAGTAACGCTATTTCGGCCTGGGGACGAGGTCTTCGGAATGCCACGCCTTCCGCACCAGGCGGGGGCGTACGCCGAGTATCTGGCAGCCCCGGCCCGCCACTTCGCTCGCAAACCGGCGGGGATCGATCATGTTCACGCTGCAGCGCTGCCACTGGCGTCGCTGACAGCCTGGCAAGCCATGACGGAGACCGCGAATGTTCAGCCAGGGCAACGCGTGCTGATCCACGGTGCGGCCGGCGGGGTCGGCCACGTCGCCGTACAGATCGCCAAAGCCCTGGGCGCCCAAGTGATCGGTACGGCCAGCGGCCCCAAGCACACCTTCCTGCGCAAGCTCGGAGCTGACGAACTCATCGACTACACGACTGTGGCCTTCGAAAAGGTCGCCAGCGAGGTCGATGTGGTGATCGACCCCATCGGCGAGGACTACGGACCACGCTCCCTGCAACTCCTGCGTCCAGGCGGCACCCTGGTGTCGCTGCCGCACCCAGCGGAGGACCGTCTGGTTCCGCAGGCCGCAGAACGCGGCATCCGGGCGGGTTACCTGCTCGTCGAGCCCGATCACGCCGGACTGCAAGCGATCAGCGACCTCGTACAGTCCGGCCGACTACGCGCAAAAGTCGGCACGGTGCTACCGCTCGCCGAGGCCGCCGAGGCTCACCGGCTCGGCCAGACCGGACACACAACCGGCAAGATTGTCCTCGCCGTGGGCGCCTAGTCTTGGTTTTTAACCTTCGGTGCTCTCGCCTCATGTTTTGCGCCGTCGAGAGTGGACATCGAGGCGGCCTTCGGTGATCATGTCGTCTCGCCAAAGAAGAACATGACTCACAATCGAAGGCCGTGATGAGCAGTGTGCCCGACCCCGCTGGCCGCGTCGAGTCGCTGCGGCGACTCGCAGGGTTCCGGGAAGAGTTCTACAGCTGTCTGACCCGTCGGGCGGACGCGCTGTTCGAGCTGACCGACGCGGTGTCGTGCGCGGATGGCCCGGTGGACAGCTTGGTCGGGTTGAGCCTGACCGCCGAACATCGCCGGGGTCATGGGGCGCTCTACGATGCGGTCAACCACGGGCGTCTGGAACTGGCCCCGTTGCGCCGGGCCGTGGCCGCGGCCGCGTTGTCGGTCCCGCTGGCCGCTGATCGGCGGATCGTGCTTGCGGTGGACGTGTCCGCGTGGCTGCGCCGGGAAGCCCACACCAGCCCGGACCGGCTCTACTGCCACGTGACCGGGCAGACCCGCACCCAGGACCAGCGAGTCCCCGGCTGGCCGTACTCGATCGTGGCCGCCCTGGAGACCGGCGCCGCCTCCTGGACCGCGCTGCTCGACGCGGTCCGGCTAGTCGGACCGGGTTTTGACCACGAGCAGCGGGGAGAGGGCGAACGCCGGTCATGACAGCCATCGATTCCGGCCGCGAGCGTGGCAAGCCATTGTGCGGCGGCAACGTCGAGGCGACGGGTGCCGGCAAGACTGCACCAGACCCGCCAGGTGGGTGTACCGTCTCAAAATCCTGTTCACGGCTGTGACCTGGTCTTTCGAGGATCTGATCCGGCTGCCCGGTGGTACTCGTTGACCACGCCGCCAAGCCGTCGTCGGCGCCGTACGGGCCATCCGTCGAGATGACGACGGTCGGGTCGTGGTGGGGCGGCAACTGTTGCAGGCCCTGATGTGGGCGGTGCTCGTTGACGTGCTGCACGTACTCGTTGACCACCGCCGCAGCGTGCCGTTCGTTGTAGACCAGGACGTGGTCGGTGCACTCCTGGCGCAGGCTTCGGCCCCAGCGCTCGATGAACGCGTTCGCCCGCGAGGTGCGCGGAGGAATCGTGACTTCTCCCGGACCAGCCGCAGGACCAGGTCACGGATCTCGTCGCTGACCCGCGGCCGGGCAGCCCGGTCGGGGTACGTCCAATGACAGCGCACCAGCCGACGGTGCCAGGCCAGCAGCGTGGCCGGGGTGACGAGGCGATGCGCCCGCACCGCCTGCGGCAGCAGCCGGCCGAGCGCGGCCAGCACCGCCCGATCCGGCCACGACAACCGGGGACGGCCGCGGATCTGCCGGCGCAGCACCGCCACCTCCTGCCGCAGCGCAAGCGCCTCGACCAGCAGCGCCCTGTCGCCACGAGCCAGCAGCCCCAGTCCACCGAACACACGGATCACCGTCAGGTACAGCAGCCGTACCAACACACCGATGATCGTCACTGCCACCCTTGCGGTTACGGCTCACAGCGTGTGCGACCTGTTCCCACCCGGGCGACCCGAATCGATCTTCAAAACACCAGGCCACCGCACCCAAGCGGGATTTTGACACGCTTCACAGCTTCGACTAACACCAGCTCACCGACCATGCGACGAGTTTTGGCACGGCATAGGCCCGGCCCACCGACCCGCAACGCCGTACCTTCGACCAGTACGACTGACGCCACTTCAAACACTCACTTACCAAGTGCGCCATTCATCAGTTAGGTCCTCGCGTGGAACGCCGTGACGGGCGGATAACACGTCGAGGTCGACGCCCGCCTCGCTAATCGTTCGATCAATGTAGTCGCACAGTACAGTGCGCTCGCCAGTGGCAATCGCATCAGAATCGCAATCCTCATTCAGAGCATTTAGCGCATAGACCACATTTCGAATGAGGGAAAGGACTTCGCCATCTGTCGGAACGCTAAGCCCGGCCACATCTCGCTCGAAGACATCAAAAATCTCATCGAAACGCTGGAGCAAATCCGGCGGAAATAGCCCCTCCATGACTGCAAACTCCTGCTCCAAGGCGCCTACAGCAACGAGACGCGCCTCTTCAGCGGTTCCGTCACGCCATTCACTTGACGGCCTGATCGCCACTTACTCACCTACTAACATGTGACACCGCCAGGAGCTTTTCCGCTCCCAGGACCGCTACCATAAATCTTGTACATGGCGGGATTATTTGTGTTATAGGGAAGTTTAGCCTTTCCGCCGAATTCGTCGAAAACGTTCGATTTCGTCACGGATAGTGATCTGATTTGCAGGCAAATCGCCGGCTCAATGTAGATGCACGGATTGGCACGGTACAGGCACGCACAGACCGTGGTCAACGAGTACGTGGACCACTTCAACAACCACCGGCCACACCAAGGACGACAACAGCGCCCACCCAACCACGACCCGACCGCCATCATTCCCATGGACAAGCCCGTACGGCGTCAACGACGGCTCGGCGGAGTGATCAACGAGTACCACCGAGCAGCCTGAACCGATCTTCAAAAGACCAGGTCAAGGCCGTCGTACCAATTTTGGCACGCTACAGGTGATCGATCTGCTGGTGCGCCGCTTCAAGTGCGTGTCCGACACCTGTCCTGCGGTGACGTTCGCCGAACAGGTGCCGGGCCTGACGCATCCGCATGGACGGCGTACGCCGGTGCTGCAGCACCGGTTTGCGGTGGCGCTCGCGGCCCGGCCGGCGGCCCGGCTCGCCCGGCGGCTGGGCGTGCCGGTCGCCAAGGACACCCTGCTGCGGCTGGTCCGTGCCCTGCCGGACCCGCCCGCCGGTGACGTGCGGATCGTGGGCGTCGACGACTTCGCGCTGCGCCGCCGCCACGTCTACGCCACGATCATCGTGGACCTGCAGACGCGGCGCCCGGTCGAGGTGATCGAGGGCCGCGACGCCGGACCGATCGCGGCGTGGCTGGCCGGCCATCCCGAGATCGAGGTGGTCTGCCGCGACCGCGGCCGCGCCTATGCCGAGGCCGCCCGGGCCGGTGCTCCTCAGGCCCAGCAAGTCGCTGACCGGTGGCATTTGTGGCACAACCTGTGCGAGGCGGTGGAGAAGACCGTCGCGGCCCACCACAGCTGCATCGAAGCCGCGTTCGCCGTGGCAGAGCCGCCGGTGGAGTGCCAACGCCGCTACCGTTGCCGGATGCGCACTGCGGCGTCCGTGGCCGGCCACGCGCCCTCGTCGCCCGCACCACCGAGCGCCACCACGCCGTGCAGGAACTCGTCGCGGCCGGCCGTTCGCTCAAAGGCATCAGCCGCGACCTGAACCTGGACTACTACGCCGTGCGCCGCTACGCCCGTGCCACCAGCCTCGACGAACTCATCGCGCCCGCGATCCACCGCCGCTCCGTGCTAGATGCGTTCAAGCCCTATCTGTACGAGCAGTTCACCCAGGGCCAGCACAACGCATTGCACCTGTACCGACAGATCCGCCAGCAGGGATACACCGGCAGCAGCAGCACCGTCGGCCTCTACGTCCACCTGCTCAAACGCGGCATCACACCACCGCCACCACCACGACCCATCCCGGCACCCCGCACCGCAGCAGCCCTGCTGCTCACCCGCCCGGACCGGCTGCAACCCGAGCAGACGCTCAGCCTGAACGACGTCCAAGCAGCATGCCCCCACCTGACCACCACCACCCAGCACATCCGCGCCTTCGCCGCAATGCTGACCAACCTCACCGGCCACCATCTACCCGACTGGATCAACACCGTCCGCAACGACGACCTGCCCCACCTGCGACAGTTCGCCGACGGGCTCCGAACCGACTACAACGCCGTCCTCGCCGGCCTATCCACCCCCTGGAGTTCAGGACAGGTCGAAGGCCAGAACACCAGAGCCAAACTCGTCAAACGCATCGGCTACGGCCGCGCCAACTTCGACCTTCTCCGCAACGCATCCTTCTGCGCGCCTGACAACCGTCACAAGATCAGCGACAGAGCCCGATGACGTGCACAGGTTGCGTTCGGGGTCGGAGCTGCTTGGTACCTTGCGGTGTGCTCGTATTGTGGCCGGATTTGGCGGACATCCTCCGAGGTCTTCTCCGACAACATGGCCTTGATCCGAACCGGGTAGAGAACCCCGAGTTGGCCTGGCGGGTGTTCTGGGCCTTCCTCGCCATTGAGATCGATGGGCTGGAGTCGGAACCGGACAGCAACGCCGACGGGTTCGACGTGTCCTGGGGTCGCTATAGCTGGAGTGACGAGCTACCGACCCTGTCGTTCAACAGGCATCTGATGGTCGACGAGGCGCGGCCGGATTGGTATCAGCCGGAACGCTGGAGGCTCAGCTTTGACATGGTATTTCCGGATTTGCCCGCTTTCGCTGACGTCGGTGAGCTCAACACTCAGAGCAGCGGTATTTATTACGAACGCCCAGGTTCTGGGATGGACGATGCCGTGCGTGAGGCGTTGTGGGAGGTCGAGCGGTATCCGGCGTTGCAGGCGCTGTGGACGAGTACGCCGCTGTGGAGCGTGATCGGCTTCGGCTCTCGGCACCCACGTGTGGGAGACGTGGGTGCCTTCGATGCCCAGCAGCAGGTCGCCTATCTTGAGTGGCGCGCCCGTTACGGTTGAAGTTGTCCGCGCTCGCCGATCAAGCGCTGCTCGTGGTGTCAGGCACCGCTGGCTCGGGCTTGGCTTGGTCCTGTACCGTTCGAGAACGCGGCTTCGGCTACGCGGCCTGCTCGTACTCGTTGATCAACCCGTGGACCACCTTCCTGCGCCGTACCCGCACCGCACCGCACCCAAATCAGCAACCATCGCCGGAAGCCTGTCCCGCTCAGGTGGGCGTTGCCCGCGGGCCTGGTGCGGCCGATGCCCGTTATAGTGCGCCAGATACTCGTGCAGCACGGCGAGTAGCTGCCGCGTGTTGTAGATCAGGAGCCGGTCCAGGCATTCTCGCCGGACCGTACGCACCCAGCGCTCCGCGAACGCGTTCGCACGGGGCGCCTGTGGCGGCGTCCGGAGCACCTCAATACCCCCGGCCCGGAACACGGTGTCCAACATCGCGGTGTACTTGGCGTCCCGGTCCCGGATCAGGAAACGGAACCGGTTGGCCCGTTCCCCCAGGTCCAGCATCAGGTTGCGGGCCTGCTGCGTCACCCACTCACCGGTCGGATTCGTGGTGGCGCCCAGCAGGTGGACTCGCCGGGTGGCGACCTCCATGAGGAACAGTACATAGACGCGGGTCATGCCGATGGTGTCTACATGCAGGAAATCGCAGGACAGGATGCCTTTGGCCTGCGCGGTGAGGAACTCGGTCCAGGCCGGTCCCGCCCATCGCGGCGCCGGGCCGGCACCAGCCCTGGTCAGGATCGCCCAGACCGTGCTGGCCGCGAGTCGGTAGCCCAGGCCGGCCAACTCGCCCTGGATACGCCGACAACCCCAGGTCGGGTTGTCCCGGGCCAGCCGCAGCACCAACTGGCGCACCTCGGCCGTGACCGGTGGACGACCCGCACGCCGCCTCGGATAGGTCCACCGCCGCGCGATCAGGTTGCGATGCCAACGCAACAAGGTGGCCGGAGTGACGAAGAACGCTGGCCACCGCGTCCGCGGCGGCAGCCTCGACAGCCCGGCCAGCACCACCCGGTCGGCCGGTTCCAGATCCAGCCGGCGCACCTGCCGACGGAGTACCGCGACCTGGTGCCGCAACACGAGCACCTCGACCGCGTTGGCGTGCCCACCGCGAGCCAACAGGATCACCAACCGCAGTGCCTGCCGAAGAATCAGGTAGCCGAACGACAGGATCATGACCGGCAGCATGACACCACTCGTCGATCCCACGATGGACAAAGTCCCACGTCAGCGCCCGTGGCCGAGTTTCCGAACGGTACAGCCTGTGCCCCGACTTCCACCTCCCGTCACGACGGACCGCGACGGGAGGGCGAAAGGGTTCACTGGCGCAGGAACGCCTTGGCGTCGCCGGTCACGTAGCCGGCGTACTCCCGGGGGAACCACCCCTGCTTGACCAGCTCGTGCAGGCTCTTGTGGACCTTGCTGACGTACTGGCCCGGGTTCCGGTAGAGCGATTTGATCGTCGCTTGCGGAAGCGGCGTCTGGTAGCCGGTCTGGTAGCAGAGTCCAGGACCGCTGTTCGGAACGGTGTAGCGGGAAACCGGTACCTCCAGGTACGGCGTACGGACGCCGCCCAGGGCGTTGCCGTACCGGTCGAGCGCCACCCGGGTCCCGTCACCGAGGTCGTCGTCCACGTCGAGGTATGCGGCGTGCGGCGGTACGGTGCCGTCCCGCACCCAGTCGAGCAGGTGCTGCACACCCATGAACATCATGGCGCCGAACGGGAACTGGCTGAGTGGATGGTCGCACCCGCCGGCCGGGAACGCGGGGTTCTCCCGCGAGTCGTTGTGCGCCATCCCCGCTACCTCGTACAGGCGGAACTGGTTACCCGGGACGTCGCTGTCCGGGCGCCGGTAGGCGTCGGTGCTGTTCACCTCGAACTGGGTCGGCATCTGGATCGTCGGCACGTCGGTCTGTTCGACCGGCGCGGCGCCCAGCGTCGACCCGACGAAGTAGCCCTGATAGATCGGGCGACCGTCCGGCATGCGGTAACTCGCGTGGCCGCCGGCCATGAATGAGCGGGTTGCCGCCGACGAGTCCGACGATCCGGTCAGGACCAGGTTGCGTACGGGAAAGTGGGCGAACGGCCCGCTGGGCAGGTTACTCCGGATCAACCGTCCCACCTGCGCGATAATCTCGTTCGACTGGCTGGCGGAGACCTGGAAATCCCCGTACCTGGCGGGGTTGAACGGCTGCAGTGACGAGGTCGGGCTGTTGCCATTGTTGAGGTTGATCGGCCGGGCCGCGATCTCCAGGCATCCGTGGCCGCGCTGAGCGATCCCGTAATGCGCGAACTGGCAGGTCAACGCATTTCCGCCGCGGTGCAGCGGCTCGGCGACAACCTCGCCACTGAATTTCCTCGCCTTGGCCGGATGCCGGACCAGGATGCGCGTTTTGTACGGCGCCCCGTTCGCTATTCCAGAGACGAAATACTCTTCCGAGACGTAGTCGAAATCCTCCAAATTCGTGCCGGCCGCACCGGGACGGATGCCAGGGAACATCGGTCCCGGACCGGCGATCGGACCCTCGACCGTGGGCAGGGCCGGAACGGCGACCGGGGCCACGGCCGTCGCGGCAACGCCCGGACTGGCTGGCAGCGTGGCCAGCAGAGCCGGTCCGGCCAGCGCGGCGGCCAGTCCCACCACGACCGGCCGAACGAGGGCGGGAAGACGTCTAGCGAAATCCATAAGAGCGCTCTCCTATCGACAACACTGGCTCACAGTGGAATGTCATCGCATCCCTCGGTAATCTCTGGACCATTTCGACTGGACGGACACCTTCCCAGTAGCAGGCCGTGCTACCGCAAGTTGATCGAGAGCATGCTCTCGCGGCTAGGCAAAATCAAGACACTCGGAAGCGATTCTTCGATCAGGAATTCCGGATCCCGGAATAGTCACTCACAGTCGAATCGACCGGGGTGGAGGACTGGGTTTCCAAACAGGACCGAAGCCGGTTGTCGGTGGCACTAGGGTGACGCCGGTCGAGGTGGTCACCGATGCTGCCTGCGGTTCCCGACGACCTCGTCCCGTCGGCCTGGCACCACGTCGAGCGGTACGCCAACGACCCGGTCGAGGCCGACCACAGCCAGCTCAGGCACCGGTTACGGCCGATGCGCGGGCTACGGACCGACGGGACCGCGCAGATGATCATCGCCGGACATGCCTTCGTACGGAACCTGCGACGCGGACACCACGAACTCGGACACGAGACGCCGCCCGCGCTCCGCGTCGCCGTAGTTGTCTGCTGACGACCCGGGCGGCGTTGGCATGCCGTACGGCCGCGACCGTTGGGCCTTGCGCGGGCGCCGCATCCACTTGCGCCACGGCACGCGTGTGAGCTGGGCAAGTGCGTCGTGGACATGTCCACGACCAGATCAGGATGATCATCTCCGTCGGTGCCAGCTGACGCCTCGCGGGGTCGACCGATCCTTACGTCAGGTCGCCGTCGACTCCTGTCGTGCTGGGATGGGCCGGTGTTGCGGTGCCGGCGTTAGGCAACTCTGGAACCTGCTCTGAACCCCGCAGCAGTGCCTCCAGTCGCGGCGCGCCTGGGTCGAGCGGGCGGGACGACTCCGACCGAGGGAGCGCCCGAATCAAGCAGATGCGGATGTCGGATTATGACGGCGCCAGGCATCATCATCGCGTGGATACCCGCCGAACGATCGTCCTGGTCGATGACCTCCGCTCGTTCGTGGACGGCCGTAGCGCCGAGGTAGCCCGCACCAGCACCGCCGGAGTTGAACTCCTCGATCGGTACCGGGACCGGCGCCTGGACGAGCTGTGGCTGGACCACGATCTAGGCGGGGACGACACGATCTGGCCGGTCGTGGAGGTCCTGGAACGGGCCGCCTTCGACAAGCGCCCATTCGACGTCGGCGTCATCAACGTCCACTCCGCCAACCCGGCCGGCTCCGCGAAGATCGCCCAGGTCTTACGGCACTGGGGGTATCGCGTCCACGTCGCGTCGGGCTCCACGGACATCGGCTATCTCGACGGCCCCGCGTGAACTGACCGGCTCGAACGCGTCGCCCGACGGCTGTCACACCCGGACGGCGGCATGACAGTGCCCTGGCCTGGCCAAGGCACGCGGGCGACTTGCCGACTCGTGCGGCACCTCTTCTGCAACGGTCGCACCGAAGGAGATCGGTTGGCTTCCCATTGGGACGTAGCAGACGATCGTCGGGTGGCGGCGAAGGTAGATATTGATCTTGTTTGGGCGGCGCTTCGGTCAACCCGGGCCGAGCCGCCTGCCGGTATCAGAGGGGGCCGCCGCAAGACCTATGTCGCCGCGCTGGAACAGGCGCAGCAGATGTTCACTGCGGCCGCGAACGTGGGTGTCGCGACTCGTCCGCTGTTGCTGTTCTACGCCCTTTCGCAGGGTGGCAGGGCCATCGCAGCCGCCGCCAAGCACGTCAACAACAACGACTACCCCCTGGTCGGGCACGGCATCAAGGTCAACCCCTCGACGCTCGTCGGTCCCATCGCCAAGGCTCAGGTGTTCGGCGACAACACCACCGCAGGCAGTTTCACCCGCCTGTCGAAGTTCCTGAACTCGCCGACCTGGGACAGCACCGCGCCCGTGTCACTGGGAGAGCTGTGGAACACCCTGCCGGAGGGCAGCGAGTTCCCCTTGGAACGTTCAGTCGGCGCGGTTCCGCTTCCAGTGAGCGTCGATGAGTACCGTGGGTTGTATCAGGCTCAGACGGCGTCACCCGTGCAACTCATCGTCACAGGCATTTCGACCGACATCGCGCCGCCGCCCCAGCACACGGGCCCGGCTCCGGCGCTGGAAGCCTTCCTGAGCCAGTACCCGAAGCTCGCTGGACACACGGCGATCTACGTCAAGGGCGTGTATCCCCATGGCCAAGGCGGCACCGTCCACCTCGCGTATCCGTCCAGCCAAAGCGGTTACGGCGAGCGCACCGCCGACGCGCTCGCGCACAGCACTCTCTACCGCCTGCATGATCGGTACGTCTTCCCCGCTGTTGGCGTGAACACAGACTCCCTCCACCCAGTCATGGCGTGGTGGGCCGTCCTGTTCGCGTTGTCGATGCTCGCCCGATACCAACCAGAAACATGGGCGGACCACATCGCCGTGGACAGCAGCAAAGTCGCGGTACCGATCGAGCAATTACTGACCGAAGCGCTGACCGCAGTGTCGGAACTGTTGCTTCAAACGATCGTGGACGTGTCGCAGTAAGCCCACTCGGCCGACAACCGCTACCTGGGTAGATAGGCGCGGATCGCGGCAATAGCGTGCGTCTGCTGGCCGAGGTGCGACCAGTGGCGAAGCCGGGGAGTTCAGCAGAGAAGCTTGCGCGGCCGCTAGCACACCGGCTTTGCTGCTGTGTATCGAGTGGGCCGCGTCGTACGCAGCAGCAGGGGCGTCTTCCAGCTCAGCCGGGTGACGCGGGTGGGGTGGATCGACGTGGGCCGAATGCTGACACGAGTTGGTCGAGCAGCGGCGTTGCGGATGGGTGTGGGGCGCGACGTGGTGTGATCATGTAGATACCGCGGGTTGGGGGATCGACGAGAGTCACCGTAGTGACGTCGGTCCGTAGTGCGGATGTCAGTACCCCGGGTATCAGGGCGATGGCGTGGCCGGTTGCGACCAGGGCGATCTTGCCGGGTAGATCGGCCGCGGTGAGGTCGATACGGGTGGTTACTCCGGCGCGGGCGGCGTGTTGGCGCAGCAGCGCGGCCGAGCCGTCGTTGTCCTCGACCCAGGTCTGGTCGGCAAGCGTCTGGATGTGCACAGGCCCGCGTCTGGCCCGCGGATGACCGACGGGCAGCACGACAACCATCTCGTCCATCCCCAGGAACCGTCGTTCGACACGCGGGTCATTGGGTAGCCCCGGTGGCGCGTCGGTGACGACGGCGACATCGAGGTCGCCAGCGATCACGAGGTCGTGCAGTTGTGCGCTCAGCCCGGGTGACAGGCTCCACTGGAGAGGGCCGGCCCTGTCCAGCAGGCTGCGGATCGCCGCAGGCACTATCCCGGCTGCCAGAGACGGAGTCGCGCCGACGGTCAGCGGCCGGCTGAGCGCCCCGTCACGAACATCCCGTACGGCGCTTACCGCGCGGTCGATCTCCTTCAGCGCGACTTGGGCGTGGTGGTGGAACACCTCGCCGGCAGGCGTCGGATGCACGCCGCGCGCGTGCCGTTGTATCAACGGCGTCCCGATCCGGCGCTCCAGCCCGGCGATCTGCCGGGAGACGGCGGATTGTGTGTAACCGAGTTCGGCGGCCGCCGCCGACAGCGAACCGAGTTGGCACGCCGTCACAAACGTCCGCCACGCCGTCAACTCCATCGCACGAGTATGCCCAGCCGATATGCGTATCCCGCATGGCAGTCCTGCTAAATCTGCGCTTGTCGCACCCTTCGCGGTGTCCCATAGTGCGATCCATGACCGCACCACACACGATCGCCGTCCTCGGTCTGGGCCGAATGGGCTCCGCGATAGCGACACGACTCGCCCACCAGGACTGGAACGTCGTCGGATGGACACGTTCCGGGCGCACGGGGGCCGCTGTCGAGACGACCGGCGACCCGAACGAAGCCGTGGCCAAGGCCGACATCGCACTCCTGGCGTTGTTCGACGGCAAGGCGTGCCAGCAGGTCGTCGAGCGGGTCCGCGGATCGCTGCGACCGGACACGATCGTGCTGAACACCAGCACGGTCGCGCCCGCGGAAGCGTCGCAGTTGGCCCGGCGGCTCGGTCCGTCCTACGTCCACGCACCCGTGCTCGGCTCCGTACCGGCTGCCACCGCCGGCGCCCTGCAGATTCTCGCCGCCGCCGACCAAGACACGCTCGACCGGGTCCAGCCGGTACTGGAAGCGCTCGGCACCGTACGGCACGTCGACGACGTCACCGCCGCCGCCGCCCTCAAACTGGTCGCCAACAGCAGTCTCGCAGGCGCCGTCCTCGCGCTGCGCGACTCACTGCGGCAAGCCGACGCCTTGGGCCTACCACGCGCCCAGGTGCTGGACGTCCTCGAACTCGGCCAACTCGGCGGACTCGTCGCTCGCAAGCGAAGCTTCCTCGCGAGCCAACCAACCGCTGCCACTGCCAGAGCCGAATTCACGATCGGCGCCCTGGCCAAGGACATGGCACTGCTGGCCGCCGCGTCAAACACACCCCTGCACAGCGCACTCGGCCTGACCGACACCCCCGCCGACCCTGAGGCAGACATCGCCGTTGCCGCCACCGTCCCCGCCGTGGCTGGCGCCATCCTCGAACCGCTACGCGCCTACATCCGCGGACACGCCACCGGAGACCCCACCCACTTCCGCGACGCGTTCTTGCCCACCGCTCACATCGAGGGGATCCGGAATGGCGAATTCGTGTCGTGGCGCCTGGACGAGTACTGCGCTCTCTTCCACGGCCGGCCAGCCCCGGACGAACCAAGCCGCTCTCGCCGCATCGACGCCATCGACGTCCACGGCACTGTTGCAACCGCGTCGATGACGCTCTGGCACGGCGCGGACACGTTCACCGACATCTTTCTACTGATCAGCGCCGACGGCAGTTGGCGCATCGCCAACAAGGCTTACCACCGGAGCGCCTGAAGGACGGAAAACGCTGGCGACCGCCATCTACCATCCGCTCATCGGCATTGAGCTATTCCACGTAACGGGGCGTGGACGGTAGGTAGTCGTTGGTGTCGGTGGTTGAGACACATCGAACCCGTTGCGATACAACGTAGAGACGCGGAACCCCGGTATGAAGGTGGTCCTCTCGCAGATCAACTTCACAGGGGTCCCGCGTCGCCATGAGTGTTACATCCACCGCCACGTTGACCGTGCGCGAGCAGACCGTGCTGTTCGTCTCCGGCCTGCTGCACACCGAACGCCTGCGACGCGGTACCCGCACCGGTAGCCGCGCCCTCGGTTGCTTCAAGCAGGCGGTCCTGGTCATCCGGTGGTTCCTGGACGGCACCCGGATCAAGCAGTTGGCAGGCGACAACGCGATCAGCAAGTCCACCGCCTACGACTACCTCCACGAGGGCATTGGGGTGCTCGCCGCCCACGCCCCGAACCTGAGACCAGCGCTGTTGGCCGCGAAGCTCGCCGGCTACTCCCACGTCAACATCGACGGGACCGTGATCGAGACCGACCGGTGCCGTACCCCGGGACCCACCCCGGATGTGGACCTCTGGTGGTCGGCCAAGTGCGACAACCACGGCGGGAACATCCAGGTCATCACCGCCCCGGACGGGTGGCCGCTGTGGACCTCCGACGTGCGCCCCGGCCGCGAGCACGACACCACCGCACTGCGCGAGCACGCCGAGATCCTGCCCCTGCTGTCCACGTGGACCGGCGATCACCTGCGGATCCTGGGCGACCTGGGCTACGAAGGCGAGGCAGCCACCATCACGGTTGCGTTCAAGAAACCCAAAGACAGTGAACTCACCGACCTCCAGAAGACCTTCAACAAGGCCCACAACGGCATACGCGCCGTCGGTGAACGCGGAAACTCCCTGCTCAAGACCACCTTCAAAGCCCTACGCAACGTCAGCCTCTGCCCCTGGAAGATCGGCAAGATCGCCGCAGCCGCACTCGTGCTTCTGCACTTCGAACACGGCCGCACCACCTGATCACCCAGCGCATCCAACCGTTACTCGGAAAGCAGGACAGGTTGAAGCGCAGGTTGTGCGGTGCCAATACCTGTCGCACTCGCTGTGAGCTGGGGCTTCGTGAGTTTGGGGCACCTTCGTGGCCATGGTGCTCCGATTGGTCTATCTGGTCGCGATCCGCATATTCGACGCCCTGCTGCGCGCGACCCGTAGCGACAACGTCGTGCTCGCGGAACTGCTGGCCCTTCGCCATGAGGTCGCGGTGCTACGCCGCCAGATCCACGGCCGCCCACGCCTGTCCTGGCCAGACCAGGCGATCCTGTCCGCGCTGTCCCGCCGCCTGCCCCGCGCGGTCCGCATCCACCGGCTCGTGACCCCGGCAACCCTGCTCGCCTGGCACCGCCGCCTGGTCCAACGCCACTGGACCTACCCCCAACGCGGCGGCCGACCACCCGTCAGCGACGCGATCCGCGAGCTCATCCACCGAATGGCCCGCGACAACCCCCGCTGGGGCCACAAGAGAATCCAAGGCGAACTGCTCGGACTGGGCCACCGCGTCGGCCTCGGCACCATCCGCCGAATCCTGGCCCAAGGTCGCCTCGGCCCCGCGCCCCGCGACACCGACACCTCTTGGCGGAGGTTCCTGCGTACCCAGGCCACCAGCCTGCTGGCCGCCGACTTCTTCCACGTCGACACCGTGTGGCTATGCCGCTTGTATGTGCTGGTCGTCATGGAGATCGCCACCCGCCGGGTGCACCTGCTCGGCGTGACCGAACACCCGACCCAGGCGTGGGTGACCCAGCAGGCCCGCAACCTGCTCATGGAACTCGGCGAACGGGCCAGCGACTTCCGGTTCATGATCCGCGACCGCGACACCAAGTACGCCACATCGTTCGACGCCGTCCTCGCCGACGAGGGCGTACAGATGGTGAAGACACCACCACGTACACCGACGGCGAACTGTTTCGTCGAGCGCTGGGGTCGCAGCATGCGCGAGGAGTGCACCGACCACGTCCTGGTCTACGGCCAGCGGCACGCCAGGATAGTGCTGACCGAGTACGTCCGACACTTCAATGACCATCGGCCGCACCAGGGGCGCGGGCAGGTACCGCCTAACCGTGGGCCCGGCATCGTGATGCCGGTCGACGGCGTTGTCCGACGCCGAGGACGACTCGGCCGGGTCATCAACGAGTACTACCGGGCCGCTTAAACGGATCTACGAATCCGCAGGTCAGCGACCGGAACCTCGTTTTGGCACCCTACAGGCTTCCTCGGTGAGGGAGTCACCGGTCGGCGCCACCCCCGCTGATGGGTCGGATGTGGACCGTACGGTCTGGTCCACCCGATGGACGCATGCCCCGCAGCCGAAGGTCGAAATCTCATAGATCGACATTGATGTCATGTGAGCACTCCCGTAACATGCAGGACACCGATGATAGCGCTCACAAGAAATAACCCACACCTTGCCGCAGGTGGCAGCCATACCGGGAGGATGCCTCATGGCTAGATCCAGAGCGGTCAATGCCGGTCTGTTGTCGGCCGGCATTGCGCTGCTGGCGTCGGCGATGGTTGTCGTAGCGATGCCGGCTGCCGCGACCGCCGGCTGTTCGGTGAATTACACCGTCTCGTCGCAGTGGCAGGGTGGATTCCGCGCCAACGTCACGATCACCAACCCAGGCGAGCCGTTGACCAGTTGGACGTTGACGTGGTCGTACGGCGCCGGGCAGACGGTCACCCAGGCGTGGAACGCGACGGTAACCCAGAGCGGTTCGACGGTGACCGCGCGGAACATGAGGTACAACGGTTCCATTCCCACAAACGGCACGATGTCGTTCGGTTTCAACGGGACGTGGACTGCCAGCAACCCCGCGCCAACGGGTTTCTCCCTGAACGGCGTTGCCTGCACCGGTGACACGGCGCCGACCACCCCGCCGACGTCGGGTCCCACCACCGGTCCCACGACGGGCCCGACCACACCACCACCGGGCAACACCTGCCCACTGCCGTCGTCATACCGGTGGTCGTCAACGGGCCCGCTGGCCCAGCCGAAGCCGGGGTGGCTCTCCCTTAATCATTTCGCCGCCGTCCCGCACAACGGCCAGCACCTGGTCTACGCGTCGACCTTCTCGGGAACGTCGTACGGTTCGATGAACTTCAGCCCCTTCACGAACTGGTCGGAAATGGCCACGGCCAGCCAGAACGGGATGTCTTTCGCCGCCGTCGCGCCCACCCTGTTCTATTTCACCCCGCGCGACATCTGGGTGCTGGCCTATCAGTGGGGGCGGTGGCCCTTCCTCTACCGGACGTCGAGCGACCCGACCGACCCGAACGGCTGGGGGCCGGAGCAGCCGCTCTTCACCGGCAGCATCTCCGGTTCCGGCACCGGCCCGATCGACCAGACGCTCATCGCCGACGAGCGGAACATGTACCTCTTTTTCGCCGGTGACAACGGCCGGATCTACCGCTCCAGCATGCCGCTCGGGAACTTCCCGGGCAGCTTCGGCTCCGACTACACCACGATCATGACCGACAAGCAGGTCAACCTCTTCGAGGCGGTGCAGGTCTACAAGCTCCGGGGCCAGCACCGGTACCTCATGCTCGTCGAGGCGATCGGCGCGAATGGCCGGTACCTGCGCTCGTTCACGGCCACCAGCCTGGACGGCACCTGGACTCCGAACGCGACCAGCGAGAGCGACCCGTTCGCCGGCAAGGCCAACAGCGGCGCGGCCTGGACGAACGACGTCGGCCACGGCGAGTTGCTCCGCACCAGGGCCGACCAGACCATGACCGTCGACCCCTGCAACCTGCAACTGCTCTACCAGGGACGAGAATCAAGGCCCGGCACTGCTTACGATCCGCTGCCGCACCGGCCGGGTCTGCTGAACCTGCAACGCTGACGGCAACACCCTCCGGTGCCCCCGACGCGAGGCCGGATGGACCCGCGAGGGCGGGCTCGGCACAACGCCGGGCCCGCCCTCGTTCTCCGGGTCTGTCCGCACGACGAGGCGTACGGATCCGCACGGATTACCCTGAGCAGCCCACCTCCGGGATTGCAGCCCGAATCCGTCGACGGCCGAAGGTAGATCCGCGCTAACGCAGCATCCGGCTGATGTCGGCGGCCAGCGTCACTGACGCGTCGATTTCCTCCTTGCGGATCGAGACGCTCTCCACGTTGAACCCGAGGGGGATCCCGATCCCACGGCAGAAGCCGGTGAGCTCACGCGCGTTGGCCTGGCACTGGCCCAGCGACTCGGTCAATGGGTCCGGAGCATGAACAAGCGCGTTCTCCAACCAGCGAGGCACAGCGACGCCGAGCCGGCGCAGGAACGCCAGCGTCTTCAACGACCCACACACCGACAACGTGAAGATCACCGGCTGCGGCTCCAACCCTGTGAGTGCCGAAAACCTCATCCGTCCTGGTCGCAGCCATCTAAATCATCGAGGTGGAAGGCTCCGCTGAAGACGTGGAGCCTCTCGGCTGGATCGCGACGGTTGTCTACGTCGAGAACTGCGCGACGATGGGGTGTGCTGTTCCGACTGGCCTACCTCGGCGTGACCAACACCCTCGCCCGGCTACGACTGCTACCCATGAGCGACCACGACAAAGACGCCGAAATCCTCGCGCTCCGGCACCAGATCACGGTCCTCGAACGACAACTGCACGGCGACCGGGTCCAATTCACCTCGGCGGACCGGGCATGGTTGGCCGCCCTGCCGCACCCGTTGCCGCGAACCGCAATGAACCACCTGCGGCTACTGGTCAGCCCCGAGACGGTGCTGCGCTGGCACCGGGACCGGATCGCCCTCCGACACGCCAGACGTTCCCGCCCCCACCAAGTCGGGCGACCACGAACAGTCCGGTCCATCCGTCGGCTCGTCCTGCGCCTGGCCTCGGAGAACACCACCTGGGGATACCGCCGCACCACGGCGAACTGCTCGTCCTGGGCGTCAAGGCCGCCGCCTCCACCGTCTGGGAGATCCTGAAGGATGCCGGAATCGATCCGGCACCTCAGCGCACCAGCAGCACGTGGGCGGTGTTCCTACGATCCCAGGCGCAGGCCGTCATCGCCGCCGACTTCTTCGAAACGACCACCCCGACCGGCACCCGCCTCTACGTCCTGGCGGTCATCGAACACGCCACCCGCCGCATCCGGATCCTCGGCGCCACCGCACATCCCACCGCAGCCCGGGTGACCCAGATCGCCCGGAATCTGGTCATGGACCTCGAAGACGCGGGCCGCCCGGTGAAATACCTGATCCGCGACCGGGACGGCAAATACCCAGCCCTGTTCGACCGGGTGCTCGCCGACGCCGACATCACCGTGGTGCACACAGGCGTCCGGATACCCCGGATGAACGCGATCATGGAACGCTGGATACGGACCTGCCGACGTGAACTCCTCGACCGGACACTGATCCTCAACCAGCGACATCTACTACACGCGCTCCGCGAGTACGAGGTCTTCTACAACGAACACAGGCCTCATCAGGGCGTCGCCAACGCCCGGCCACTCGCCCCACTGCCCGAACCGATCACCGCCCCGGACCGGATCGCCCGCCTGAACATCCACCGACGTGACCGCCTCGCCGGCACCATCCACGAGTACGAACATGCCGCCTGACCTGCCTGGATGACATTTTCGGCAGGTACAATGCCATTCCCGATTCGCATGGCTTTGTGGCGAGTCAGGCTATCCGTTCGTGTTGGCCAGACATCGCGGTCGGCGTCAGCATCTGCGCGCGACCAGGTATCCCTGCGGCGAACCCTCTCCCTCCTCGGCCGGACGCCCGCCCCAGAACAGTCCTACCGCGAAGGCCAGGAAGACCAGCTCGCCGTGGTTCATCTTGGTGTTTGCTGGGCATAGGGTCGGCGGCATGGCGCTGCGACTTGTTCAGGCGAATTTCAAGGCTCGGGATGACTCGGCGCTTGGCCGGTTCTGGGCGGAGGCGCTCGGTTGGGTTTCCCGCTCGGGTCCCGGTGCGACCAGCGCTGCACCCGCGGGCTTCGTCTGGACGGACCCCGACGCTCCGGTCTGCGTCGATGTCATAGCCATCCCGGACCCCGAAACGGTGAAGTATCGCGTGCACCTCGAACTCGCCACCACCTCTGCGGCCCATCAGACGGAGTTGGTCGCTCGCCTGAAGGATCTCGGTGCGACGCCCGCCGATGTGGGCCAGGGCGACGTCCCGTGGACGGTGCTGGCCGACCCGGAGGGCAACGTGTTCTGTGTGCTGGAGCCTCGAGAGATCTACCGGGACACCGGGCCGATCGCTGCGGTGGTGCTCGACTGCACGGACCCGCGGGCCATGGCCCACTTCTGGGGCGAGGCGATGGACTGGACCCTGCACGAGGTAACCGACGATCATGCGCTGCTGCGCTCCGCGAAGGGTGTCGGGCCGTATCTTGAGTTCCTCCGCACGCCCCACCTGAAGGACATACGGCACCGCGTCCATCTCGACGTGGTGCCGTATCCCGGTGACGATCAAGCGGCGGAGGTGGCCCGGCTGCAGACCCTCGGCGCGACGCCCGCCGACGTCGGCCAAGGCGACGTCCCGTGGATCGTCCTCGCCGACCCCGAGGGCAACGAATTCTGCGTCCTCGCTCCGGCCTGACGCGGAGCCTCCCCCGCCCGCGTGCCGGACAAGCGGCAAAGCCGCTCGGCGTACTACTCGATCTCCCGACGCTAGGAGCATGGGCGATTGGTTGCGAGAAAACCCACCGAATAGTCCCTGGGCAATGCGTCCACCAAGCCACTCCCACCCTGTACGACCCTGTTGCCTAATTCTGGTTAGGCGGCGAGGGCGAGTTGTGCGGGGTGGGTGGTTCGGGTTCGTTGTAGAGGTGTGCCGGTCCACCAGGCGTTGAGGCGGTTGAGGTTGATGGCGGTGGCGGCGAAGACGTGCTTGAGGTGGACCTTGCCGAAACCGGTGTAGCGGGCTTTGCGGATTCCGGTGAGCGCGATGGTTTGGCTGATGGTGCCTTCGATGCCGGCGCGGGCGCGGTAGCTGGCTTTCCAGTCGTCGGTGGTCTGCTCGGTGTGGGCTTTTCGTAGGGCCTCGTGGAGGTGTCGGGGGCGGAGGGTGAGTTGGCGGCGGCGTTGCTTCGAGGTGGTGCACTGTGTGCGGACCGGGCAGGGGATGCAGGTGCTGGCGGGGAAGGTGACCACGATGACGTCCTCGCCGGCGTAGCGGGTTTCGTTCCACATGGTCGAGACAGCCCGCTGCGGGCAGATGGCGTGTTTGTGGTCGAAGTCGATGGTGAAGGCGTCGCGGGCGAAGCCGGTCTTGGCGCGGGCTTGGTGGGAGTGGTCAGCCCGGACCGGGGTCACCAGCCGCACCCCGTGTTCCGTGTGGCAGGTGAGGATGTGCGGGGCGGAGGCGTAGCCGGCGTCCATCAGATGCTCGGCGGGTAGTAGCTCCCGCTCTGCAAGGTCGCGGTGGATCGGCAGGGTCATCGTGGAGTCCGCGACGGCGGCGTGGGTGGTGACCACATTGGTGATCAGGTTCGGTGGTTGGCCATTGTCGTCACCGCTGTCGCTGGGGATGTTGTCGCAGGTCTCGCTGATATGAATCTTGTAGCCCGATCAGCCGTGACCGCGATTCTCGCTGTGCCGGGCGTCGGTGTCGTACGGAGAGACGAGCACCGTTCTGCCTGGCGGGAGCCCGTGTGTGGTGGTGTCCCGCCAGATCACCCCCGGCCCGTTCTCGTCGCGGACGTACTGCTGCACCCACACCCGGCGCAGGACCTCGACCGCCGGGATCTGCCACAGCCAGTCCGGGGTTCGTTTCCCGCCGAGGGCCCGTAGTAGCCTATACCGTTCGAGAACGCGGCTTCGGCTACGCGGCCTGCTCGTACTCGTTGATCAACCCGTGGACCACCTTCCTGCGCCGTACCCGCACCGCACCGCACCCAAATCAGCAACCATCGCCGGAAGCCTGTCCCGCTCAGGTGGGCGTTGCCCGCGGGCCTGGTGCGGCCGATGCCCGTTATAGTGCGCCAGATACTCGTGCAGCACGGCGAGTAGCTGCCGCGTGTTGTAGATCAGGAGCCGGTCCAGGCATTCTCGCCGGACCGTACGCACCCAGCGCTCCGCGAACGCGTTCGCACGGGGCGCCTGTGGCGGCGTCCGGAGCACCTCAATACCCCCGGCCCGGAACACGGTGTCCAACATCGCGGTGTACTTGGCGTCCCGGTCCCGGATCAGGAAACGGAACCGGTTGGCCCGTTCCCCCAGGTCCAGCATCAGGTTGCGGGCCTGCTGCGTCACCCACTCACCGGTCGGATTCGTGGTGGCGCCCAGCAGGTGGACTCGCCGGGTGGCGACCTCCATGAGGAACAGTACATAGACGCGGGTCATGCCGATGGTGTCTACATGCAGGAAATCGCAGGACAGGATGCCTTTGGCCTGCGCGGTGAGGAACTCGGTCCAGGCCGGTCCCGCCCATCGCGGCGCCGGGCCGGCACCAGCCCTGGTCAGGATCGCCCAGACCGTGCTGGCCGCGAGTCGGTAGCCCAGGCCGGCCAACTCGCCCTGGATACGCCGACAACCCCAGGTCGGGTTGTCCCGGGCCAGCCGCAGCACCAACTGGCGCACCTCGGCCGTGACCGGTGGACGACCCGCACGCCGCCTCGGATAGGTCCACCGCCGCGCGATCAGGTTGCGATGCCAACGCAACAAGGTGGCCGGGGTGACGAAGAACGCTGGCCACCGCGTCCGCGGCGGCAGCCTCGACAGCCCGGCCAGCACCACCCGGTCGGCCGGTTCCAGATCCAGCCGGCGCACCTGCCGACGGAGTACCGCGACCTGGTGCCGCAACACGAGCACCTCGACCGCGTTGGCGTGCCCACCGCGAGCCAACAGGATCACCAACCGCAGTGCCTGCCGAAGAATCAGGTAGCCGAACGACAGGATCATGACCGGCAGCATGACACCACTCGTCGATCCCACGATGGACAAAGTCCCACGTCAGCGCCCGTGGCCGAGTTTCCGAACGGTACAGGTTCTTCCGACAACCGTGGACCAATAGCGACGCCGGCTATCGGATGGTCGTGTTGCCCCGGTTCGCGGTCGGCATGCTCCTGGCCCGCAATCTCGTCGCTGCCGACAACCCACATGATGCGATCTTCGCCTCCCGACGCGGCACATGGCTGTCACCCAACAACGTCCGTCGTCAGTGGCGCCAAGCCCGTGCCGACACCGACCTCGCCTGGGTCACCCCACACACCTTCCGCAAGACCGTCGCCACCCTCATCAAGGACGAGGCGGACACCAAGAGCGCGTCGGCGCAGCTTGGACACTCCAGCGAAGAGGTCACCGACACCTACTACATCGCCAAGCCGGTTCAAGCCCCGGACGTCTCCGAGATCCTTGAACGCCTCGGCACCGGCCCTGACGGCGCCCCCGAAGCTGTAGGGAGCAACGATGCACACGGATGACGAACCTGGTTGCCGAGACCCATAAATGGGGGGTTTTCGGGGGGAGGTTCAAAACTCCATAGACAAATATTAAAGCCCTGACCAGCGTTTCTGCTGGTCAGGGCTTTTTGTCTGTCGGGACGGCCGGATTCGAACCGACGACCCCTTGACCCCCAGTAGTCCGGTGGCCCAGCGGCATGCTCACGCACGTTTGCCCAGGTCACCCAAAGCATAAACCGGCCGAGTAAAGGAGTCGTACGCCGACGGCTCCGGGCGGCCCGTCCGGCTCAGGAGGCCGGCCGCGCCAGCGACGCAGCGGCACGCCGGGCAGCGTCCAGATGCCACACCAACTCGCCGAGCTGATCGGGCGCGACGGAGCCCCGATGCGCCGCTACCCACTCCTCGATAATCTGCCGCATCAGCGTCGAAGCGCCGACGCCCCGAGCCACCGCGGCTGCCTCGATCTCCGCCTGGATATCCATGTCGGTACGCAGCGCGGTCACCATCTTCGCCGGCCGGCGCTCCCGCACCACCTCAGCCTGATCGAACACATGTCCGAGGTCGTGGTCCATCGCGTACGCGCGGCCTCCTCCGCGGTCATGCCAGCCAATCCTTCCCGCGGCTCGTTCATGACGTGTACTTCCTCCACATCGCCCGCTCACTCATGCTTGCGTCCCGCGCCCCGACGATCGTCCATCACCTCGGCGGGCTGCTCCACGAGTACAAACACACCGCTTGAACTGCCCGGATAGGATTTTCGGCACCCGCAAGGTCGACTTCGTGAAGGGTGAGCCCGGCGGTGTGGAGGTGTGCGCGTGGACCTTGGGTCGCTTCACCCCCGTGGCTGGGTTGCGGGCCACCCGGCCGTCGGTGTTGGCCACCAGGTGGTTGTACCAGCTGGACACCGATGCGAGGGCTCGGGCGACCGTGCTGGCCTTGGCGGCGCGCCCGCCGCCAAGTTCGCGCCACACCTTGAACTGGCTCAGGTCGGTCGGCCGGGCGTCGAGCGGGTCCAGGCGCTCGCGGACGCGCACCAATCCAGGTAGGTGGAGAGGTCTCGGCGGTGCGCGATCGCGGTGTGCCGGGAGTTGCCCCACGAGTCAAGGTTCCAGGCGACGGTGAGGCGGCGGACGCTGTACCGGCTGCCGTCGTCCGGGGGCAGGCCGGGCAGGCCGGCCACCCCGGCGGCGATCTGCCGAATCGCGGCGACCAGGGCGCCGTCCGGAGGCCCGCCCGTAGTTTCCAGACCAAAACAACGGTAAGCAGTTGATCTAGGCCCTAACCTGGGGCCCCCTCGCCCGGGCGAACAGGAACTCGTCGAGGTCCTTCCACTCTGCGGTGTCCATCGACCGCCAGCCGGCGTAGCCGGCCACCTCGCGCAGATGATCCGTCCGGGTCTGCTCCCGCTCGCCGTACCCGCGCAGCTCACCCATCGCGATCCCGAGCCGCTGCGACAACCGGCCCACCACGGCGGCCGGCGCCGCCGCCACCTGATCGGGCACGAACCCGAGCCACGGCAGCGTGCACAGCTGGACCGCCACGCCCAGCACGTTGCGGCCCGTGCGGAACTGACGCACGAACGCCTCGTCCGCACCAGTCAACGTGAAGTACCGGATCAGCTCGCCCCGGTTGATCTCCGGGAAGCCCCGAAGCCACGCCAGTTCCTCCGCCGAGAACACGTCCTGAGTCGCCACGAACCACCACCCGAGCATCGACCGTCACCAAACGGAACGGCACGCTACGGCCCGGGATAGAGCTTGATCAACCCTCAGTTCTTAGCGTTGTTTTTGGTCTGGAAACTACGGACGGGCCAAGCGTTGAGCCGCCGGTCCGCTGCGGAACTACGAGCCGGCCCGCAATGCGCCTGCCCCGGAACAGTCGCCACCCCGAGTTCTTCCTTGGCGCTCGCCCGGCGACTTGATCGATCCAGGTGAAAAAGGTTCGGTGTTGACGGCCCGTGTGCCAAAGCATAGATTGGCGTCAATATCACGATGGCCTGCCCCCATCGACGACGCCAGCGGTGCCTCGATCAATCGCCAGTCTCGATCAAGGACGAAGGGTGCCTTCCGTGCGAAGAACCAGGATGAAAGTAATCGGCGCGCTGGCCGTACTGACGGTCGTCACGGCGGGATGTGCCGGCGGCGTCTCCAGCCCAGCCGGGCTGACCAGTGCGGCGGAGTTGGCCGTCAACGCTGCCCGGCATGGCCCGCCGGCCGACCAGCGAGCCGTGGACGCCCTCGGCGGCTCGGGGTCGGCCGGCGTCGACCCGGCCGCCGCGACTGCCCAGACCAGGCAGCAGCAGGCGATGCTGGAGGGCGACATCCAGTTCTCCGTGCCGAGCGGCACCTTCCAGGGCCAGCAGTCGGTGCAGCTGAGCACCAGCATCGCGAACGCGCAGATCAGGTACACCACCGACGGCACCGCGCCGACTGCGGCCTCGCCGCTCTACCAGGGCGCGATCACGCTACAGCGCACCGCCCAACTGCGTGCTCAGGCCTTCGTCGACGGCGCGGCCAGTGGTGCGATGGGCACCTCGGTCTACGTCGCTCGGACGATCGACGCGGAACACGACCTCCCGCTGGTCGTGTTGGACGCCTACGGCGGCGGCAAGCCGGCCCGTGACTACCGGGACGTCGCCGTGATGGTGATGGACCGGCAGAACTCCGTGGCCTCGTTGGGACAGCAGCCGGCCGTCGCCACCCGGGGTGGCTTCCATCTGCGCGGTCAGTCGTCCAGCAACTTCGCGAAGGCGCCCTACCGGCTCGAGTTCTGGAACAACGAGGACAAGGACGCCGACTACCCGGTGCTAGGCATGCCGGCCGACTCCGACTGGGTGCTGCGTGGCCCGTTCCCGGACAAGACCCTGATCCGGGACGCCTTCGCCTACAGCATCGGCCGGGACATGGGGCTGCGGGCGCCGCGGTTCGCGTTCGTCGAGGTCTATCTCAACCTGGACGCCCAGCCATTGGCGGCAGACGACTACCAGGGCGTCTATCTGCTGGTAGAGACCCTCAAGAACTCGCCGGACCGGATGAACCTGCAGAAGCTCAAGAAGTCGGATATCACCGAACCCGCGATATCCGGTGGCTACGTCATGCAGTTCAACGCGCTGGCCGCCGAGCCGCCGATCCTGACTTGTACCAGGAAGCCGCCGAGCAACGCCTGCTGGAGCGACCTCGAGGTCAACGATCCGGATGAGCTGCAACCGGAGCAGCTGGCCTGGATCACCGACTACATCCAAAGGTTCCATGACTCGTTGCGGAGTGCGAACCCGTCCGATCCGACGACCGGATATCCGGCCTACATCGATGTCGACTCGTGGGTGGACCGGATTGTGCACAACGAGCTGGCGCGGGAGCCTGACGCCTACATCCGCAGCACCTACTTCTTCAAGGACCGGCAGGGCAAGCTCGTCGCCGGTCCATTGTGGGACTACGACATCGGTTACGCCGCGTACACCGGCTTCGGCGGAGCGACCACCACCGGGTGGCAGTTCCAGCCCGGCTTCGGCAGCAACACAACCGACTGGTTCATAAGGCTGATGCAGGATCCCGCCTTCGCCGCTCGCGCGAAGACCCGCTGGGAGGCGCTGCGCACCGGCATCATGTCCGATGCGCAGCTCGGGGCGCGGGTCACGACGTTGAGTGCGCCGCTGATCAACGCGGCCCAGCGCAACTTCACCAAGTGGCCGATTCTGAACCAGCGTGTCGTCGGTGGTTTCCAGACCCAGGTCAGCCAGACGTGGCAGCAACAGCTCGACATCATGCGGCAGTGGTTGATCGCCCGCACGGCCTGGCTGGACTCCTCCGGGTGGACGCCTACCGCGACGGCGCCGGCGGACGCCGTACCGCCGCCGCAGCTGACGGCGAGATGAGCTGGTGAGAGAGCGCCGGACGCGGTCGTCGGCCATCGCCGGTGGCCGCATCCGGTCGGCGGGTGCCGTGAGATCACTCGCATTGAATCTCCGATTCCTGCATAATATGTTGTCTGCACGATCGAGGCTCGGTGGTGGGCGCACACCACGTCGGCGCCGCGCACCTCGATTGCCTTGTCCATTGCGATTACCGCCCGCGCCTCGTCGGTTATGGTCGGCGTCTCGGTCACCTGGTCAGCCCCGGGTCTTCGTGGTCAGGCCGGTAGGTGTCGCACATCTCGCCGTCCTGGATGGCCCGGTCGGCGGCGATGTCTCGACGGGATCGCCTGGCCCTGAGCGGCCGCTTCATAAGGGCGATGAACGCCAGAACGATGTTCCATAGCGAAGAACCGGCACCGCGCGAGGCGGCGACGGGCACCGGGTCGGAAGCGGCCAGCTGGTCGCCCTCGGCGTCGCCGCCGGGCTGCTGCCCTGTACCGTGCCATAACCTGTTTTCCGGGCGTGACCTGGCGTTTTGAAGATCGTGTCAGGCTGCTCGGTGGTACTCGTTGATCACCCCGCCGAGTCGTTGTCGGCGTCGTACGGGATTGTTGATGGGGATGATGATGGCCGGGTCGTGGTTGGGTGGGCGTTGCTGTCGTCCTTGGTGGGGTCGGTGGTTGTTGAAGTGGTCGACGTACTCGCCGATCATGGCCAGCGCGTGGCGCTCGTTGTAGATCAACATGTGGTCGGTGCACTCGTCGCGGAGGCTGCGTCCCCAGCGTTCGATGAAGCAGTTCGCCTGTGGTGTCCGGGGTGGGGTCTTGACCACGGCGATGCCCTGGGCGGTGAAGACATCATCGAAGGCGGTGGTGTACTTGGCGTCGCGGTCGCGGATGAGGAATCGGAACCGGTTGGCGCGCTCGCCCAGGTCGAAGACGAGGTTGCGGGCCTGCTGGGTCACCCACTGCCCGGTGGGGTGCGCCGTGACGCCGAGGAGATGGATCCGCCGGGTGGCTACCTCCATGACCACCAGCAGGTACAGGCGTCGTAGCAGGATCGTGTCGAGGTGGAAGAAGTCGATGGCCAACAGGCCGGTGGCCTGGTTACGCAAGAAAGTCCGCCAGCTGGCGTCCTGCTGGCGAGGCGCGGGGCCGAGGCGCCGGTGGGTCAGGATCCGCCGGATCGTGCCGGCACCGATCTGATGGCCGAGCCGCTGTAGTTCGCCCTGGATCCGGCGGTGTCCCCATCGCGGGTTTTCTCCTGCCGTCCGCAGCACGAGGTCCCGGATCTCGTCGCTGACGCGTGGGCGGCCGGGCCGGTTCGGGTAGGTCCAGTGGCGTCGTACCAGGCGGCGGTGCCAGGCCAGCAACGTGGCCGGGGTGACGATCCGATGGTTCCATATCCGGCGGGGTAGCAGGCGGGCCAGGGCGGACAGGACCGCCCGGTCCGGCCAGGACAACCGCGGCCGGCCGTGGACCTGCAGACGGAGCACCGCTATCTCGTGCCGCAGCACGAGGACCTCGATCAGCAACGCCCTGTCGCTGCGGATCAACAATCCCAGACCGTTGAACAGGCGGATCATCCCCAGGTACAGCAACCGCACGACCATACCGACGATCATCAACCCAGGCCGAGAACTCCCAGCTCACAGCATGTGCGACGAGTTTTGGCACGGTACAGGGTGGTCTGCGGGTAGTTCCCGGCGCGCAGTGACCGGTCCCAGTCCCGCAGGAACCCGGCCCAGCCCCGCGGCAGGCCGGCGGTGAGCTTGTGAAGATCCAGTAGTGGCATGGCAACCTGCCCGAGTCAAGGAGTCCAACAGCGGCGTGCTAGACCGGGCATTCATGCCGAGCTATGAAAAGAGGGCTTCCGCAAGTCTCTGACCTGCGGAAACCCTCTCGCTGTCGGGACGGCCGGATTCGAACCGACGACCCCTTGACCCCCAGTCAAGTGCGCTACCAAACTGCGCCACGTCCCGTTGCTGTCGTCCTGTGCTCCGTGCGACAGCCGGTACAGCGTAGCGCAGGCCCGCTTCGTACGCGCACAGGCCTACCGTGCCTCGTCGACTGGCCTCGGTCCGTTACGACTCCGACACACCCCCTAAGGCATCCTAGGAAGATAGGTTGTCTCCGCAGCTCGGCATGGCGTGCAAGTGGCCCCGCCGGATCCCGCCCGACGGGGCCACCACAGACGACCAGGCGGGGACCCGCGAAAGGGTCAGACGCAGGATCGACACCGCTCAGGGGCCGTACGACCAGTCGGCCAAGCCCTCCGTACGCCGATCAGCCGTGCGGCTTACCGCGACCGCCCGCGCCGATCTTCTTCCTCGGCTTCACCGACACCTCCACCGGGCTGCCGACGAAGCCGAACTCCTCCCGGAGCTTGCGCTCGATGAACCGCTGATAGCCGGCGTCGAGCGGCGCAGTGGTGAAGAGCACGAAACGCGGCGGGGAGATGCCCGCCTGGGTGGCGAAGAGAATCCGTGGCGCACGACCACCGCGTACCGGGTGCGGTGTCCCCTGTACCAGGGCGGTGAGCCACTGGTTGAGCTGCCCGGTCGGCACCCGTGTCTCCCAACTCGCCAGGGCGGTACGGAGTGCCGGTGCGAGCTTGTCCACGGCCCGACCTGTCTTGGCCGAGACGTTCACCCGGATCGCCCAGGGGATCCGGCGCAACTCCCGCTCGATCTCCTTGTCCAGGTAGTAACGCCGGTCCTCGTCGACCAGGTCCCACTTGTTGAAGGCAATGACGAGAGCCCGGCCGGTCTCGGTGACCGTGGTCAGGATCCGCTGGTCCTGTTCACTGATCGGTTCGCTGGCGTCGAGCAACACGACCGCCACCTCCGCCGCCTCGATCGCGGCGGCGGTACGCAGGCTGGCGTAGTACTCCGTACCGCTGGCCTTGCCGACCCGCTTGCGCAGCCCCGCGGTGTCTACCAGTTGCCAGGTCTCCCCGCCGATCTCCACCAGGCTGTCGACCGGGTCGACGGTGGTACCGGCGACGGCGTCCACCACCGACCGCTCCTCCTTCGCCAGTCGGTTGAGCAAACTGGACTTGCCCACGTTGGGACGGCCCACCAGGGCCACCCGGCGCGGCCCTCGCGGACCGGCCTCGCTGATCGGCGGCGCGTCCGGCAGCGCCTCGAGAATCGCGTCCAGCAGGTCACCGGAGCCCCGGCCGTGCAACGCGGAGACGGGACGGGGTTCGCCGAGCCCGAGCGACCACAACGACGTCGCCTCGACCTCCGTGGCCGCGTTGTCGGCCTTGTTCGCGACGAGCAGGACCGGCTTGGCGCTGCGCCGCAGCATCCGTACCGCCGCCTCGTCGACGTCGGTGGCCCCGACCACGGCATCCACCACGAACAGCACCACGTCGGCCGTCGCGACGGCGATCTCGGCCTGCGCCGCGATCGCGCCGGCGCGGTCCTTCGCGTCCGGCTCCCAACCGCCGGTGTCGACCACCGTGAACTGCCGGCCCGACCACTGGGCGTCGTACGGGATCCGATCCCGGGTCACCCCGGGAGTGTCCTCCACGACCGCCTGCCGCCGACCGATGATTCGGTTCACCAGGGTCGACTTGCCGACGTTCGGACGTCCGACGACGGCGACCACCGGCGTCGGGCCGGTCGCCTCGTCCTCGTCGACGTCCGGCTCCCGCAGTTCGATCCAACCGTCCCCCGTGCTCACGCCGCCTCCTTGCCCTGCCGGGTACGACCCCGGTCCGCTACCTCACCGATCCAGCCACGCCACCGGGTCACCGACCCGGCCGCCGTCCGGCGAGCAGTTCGTGCAGCCGTGCCACGACCTCGTCGATGCCCAGGGCGGTGGTGTCGAGCACCACCGCGTCCGGCGCCTGCCGCAGTGGATCGGCGGCGCGGGTGGAATCGAGCCGGTCACGCCGGGCGAGGTCGGCCGCGGTGGCCGCGACATCTGCGGAGTTTTCCGCGCTGCGCCGGTGCGCCCGTGCCTCGGCCGAGGCGGTCAGGTAGACCTTGAGGTCCGCATCCGGGGACACTACCGAGCCGATGTCCCGGCCCTCCACCACGATTCGGCCGGCCGCCTCGATGATCTCCCGCTGCAGTGCGACGAGTTGTTCGCGTACAGCGGGCACGGCCGACACCGCCGACACCGCACCGGTGACCTCGGCCCCTCGGATATCCCGGTCGATGGCAATCCCGTCCGCGGTCACGCTCGGCGCCTCCGGATCCACACCGATCTTGAGATCTGTCTCCCCCACCACCTTGGTGACCGCCTCGGCATCCTGGGGGTCGACCCCGGACCGCAGCACCGCCCAGGTCACCGCCCGGTACATCGCCCCGGTGTCCAGGTAGCGAGCGTCGAGCGCGGTTGCCAGCCGCCGGGAGACGGTGGACTTCCCCGAACCGGACGGGCCATCCACGGCGACCACACATCGCCTGGTCCGTTCCTTTTCCGCCACCGTTCTCTCCTTCACCGATCAAGGGGCAATCTGCCCGGCTCTGCCGAGTCGTGCGGGCAGCCGGCCGTGGCGGCGCCTCCGCGTTTCGCTGTCCATCATGCCCCGTCCGCCGTACCGGCCCGCGCCCGACCGGCCATCGCCGCCAGGAGACGAGCGCCGACCGGACTTCGAGCGGTCACGCGCCCGACAGCGGCCGTTCACCGCGCTGCTCCGGGCCGACCGAGTCGACGTCAGCCCGCGCGGGCCGCATCCCGTACACCTGGGGGACGGGGTTCGCCCGGCAGCAGGCCTGCCTATCGTTCAGGGCCACCGGCGACCGCGCCACCGAGCACGGCCACCAACGAACACCGGCCACCAGGGCCGCCGGCCTCAGTCGCCGACCGCCTTGAAGAGCGCCGCGACTTCGGCGTTCGTCAACCGACGGGTACGACCGGGGCGCAGGTCGCCGAGCCGGATCGGTCCGATCGCGGTACGTATCAGCCGCGACACGGGATGCCCGACCTCGTCCAACAGCCGCCGTACGATGTGATTGCGCCCTTCGTGCAGGGTCAACTCCACCTGGGCCGTACGTCCCAAGGTGTCCACGAGGCGAAAGTCGTCCACCCGTGCCGGGCCGTCCGCCAACTCGACCCCGGCCTTCAGCCGTCGGCCGGCGTTCCGGGCCAGTGGGCCCGCCACCTCGCACAGGTATGTCTTCGACACCCCGTACGACGGATGCATCAGGCGGTGGGCGAGCGTGCCGTCATTGGTGAGCAGCAGCAGTCCCTCGCTGTCCGCGTCGAGGCGGCCGACGTGGTAGACCCGCTCCTCGACCCGGCCGAGAAAGTCTCCCAGCGCGGTGCGTCCCTTCTCGTCCGCCATCGTCGAGACCACACCGCGCGGCTTGTTCATCGCGAGGTAGATCAGGCGGGTGTCGGTGACCAGCCGCTCGCCGTCGACGTAGATGACGGCAGAACTGGGATCGACCTTGTCCCCGAGCTGGGCGACCTGCCCGTCCACGGTGACCCGGCGCCGGAAGATCAGGTCCTCGCAGGCACGTCGGGAGCCGACGCCAGCGGCGGCGAGCACCTTCTGCAGGCGCTCGGCGCCGGGGGCGCCGCGGTTGTCATCGTGGGGCATCGGCAATCTCTTCCACGTCGTCGGGCAGGAACGGGGCCAGCGGCGGTAGTTGGTCGACGGTGTCGAGCCCGAGTTTCTCCAGGAACAGCGTCGTCGTCCGATAAAGGAAGGCGCCGCTCTCCGGCTCGGTGCCACACTCCTGGACCAGTCCGCGAGAGACCAGGGTACGGATCACCCCGTCGCAGTTGACACCCCGGATGGCCGAGATGCGCGACCGGGTCACCGGTTGCTTGTAGGCGACCACCGCCAGCGTCTCCAGCGCCGCCTGGGTCAACCGGACGGTTTGCCCGTCCAATACAAAGCGCTCGACGTAGCTCGCGTATTCCGGCCGGGTGTAGAGACGCCAGCCACCCGCTGCCCGACGTAGCTCAAAACCGTGACCCGCCGCCGTGTAATCGCGGGCCAGCCGGTCCAGTATCGCCGACACCCGTTCCGTCGGCTGCTCCAGGACCTGCGCGAGCAGGATCTCCGCGACCGGCTCGTCCACCACCAGCAGGATGGCCTCCAGGGCTCCGCGCAGCTCGTCCTCGTCGACCAGCGTCAGCGTCGCGGCCTGCGGGTCGGCCACGTCGGGCACCGGAACCGCCGCCGGCTCCCCGACCGCCTCCCCGCCCTCATCTCCGGGTACGTCGGCGGCCTCCGCCTGCGCCACCTCGGGCTCCTCCGCCACGGCCGACCCCGCCGGGTCCTCCTCGACGGAAGGCTGCGCCAGTTCCGCACCATCCCGTTCCACAGCCGGCCCCGACCCGACCAGCTCCGGACCAACCGACTCCGGACCAACCGACTCCGGACCAACCGACTCCGGACCGACCAGCTCCGGACCAACCGACTCCGGACCGACCAGCTCCGGACCGACCAGCTCCGGACCAACCGACTCCGGACCGACCAGCTCCGGACCG
>NZ_JADPUN010000127.1 GCF_015690345.1 Plantactinospora alkalitolerans
GCCACCGCCACCGCCACCGTCGCCGTCGCCGTCGGTCGTCACCGCGCTCGGCCAGCCTGCCTCCGCCTCGCGGAGCATCGCGACCGCCGAGACGATCTGGCCCGGGGTGCAGTAGCCGCACTGGAACGCGTCGTGCTGGATGAAGCAGCGCTGCATCGGATGGAGTTCGCCGTCGGTGGCGAGCCCGGCGGCGGTGACGATCTCGGCCCCGTCGTGCGCGACGGCGAGCGCCAGGCAGCTGTTCACCCGCCGGCCGTCCAGCAGAATCGTGCAGGCTCCGCACTGCCCGTGGTCGCAGCCCTTCTTCGGACTGGTGTTGCCGAGCCGTTCCCGGAGGGTGTCGAGCAGGGTGGTCCGGATGTCGACGCTGACCCGCTGTGCGGTGCCGTCCACCCGGAGGTTGACCTCGACATCAATGATCTCGACGTCCATGGGCGGGACCTCCTGGAGGATCGGGTCGCTACGAACACCCACAAAGTTAGCCATACCATCCCGGCAGAGGACCGAAACGGGCAAAGCCCGCGCCAATGCCGTACGGCCTCCCGGTGCGGGACTCCGGTGAGCCCGCTCCGGCTCAGCGCGGCATCCGGTCGGTGGCGACCGACCCGTACAGGGCGAGCGCGGCGAGCAGGGTGGTGATCAGGCCCAGCGCGGCCAACGGTGGCAGCAGCCGGGCGACCGGCAACAGCAGCAGGGCCAGGCCGGCACCGCCGAGTTGGACGACGGAGCCGGCCCGGACCGTCCGCCAGCCGACCCCGACCTGACCACAGAGGTAGCAGGCGACACCGCCGTAGAGGGCCACCAGCGCAACCCAGCCCAGTGGTGCGGAGGGGTCTGCGCCAACCGGATCGGAGAGCCGGGCGAGTACCTGCTCGATGCCGAGGGCGACGTAGATGACACCGGCGATCAGCGGGAAGTGCAGCAGCGAGTGGGCGTCCCGGGCCAGCCGGGCCCGGGGCGCCCCGTGCAACAGCTCCAGCTGGCGGCGGGTGACCGGCGCGACCGACTCGAAGTAGAGCAGCCAGAGGCAGACGGTCATCGCGAACCCGAGCAACGTGGCGGCCAGGATGGGCGCGTCGATGGGTGCCCCGCCGATGCCGATCTCGACCGACACGATGGACTCGCCGAGGGCGATGATGAAGACCAGGCTGTGCCGTTCCGCGAAGTAGCCGGGGCTGCGCAGCCGCCATCCGCCGCCGGACCGCGACACGATCTGGCCGCCACCCCAGTCGATGACCAGCACCGCGGTCCAGAGCAGCAGTTGCGGCGTTCCGCCGAGGAGCGCGCCGACCAGCAGCGGTACCGAGGCGACGGTCTGGGTGACGGCGTCCCGCAGAAGCTGCCGCCGGAGCGCGGGTTCGCCGGCCGCCGCGAACAGGTAGGTGCAGACGTACAACACCCGGACGACGAGGTAGGCGAGCGCGAGCGTCAGCGGGCCGTCCAACCGGCCGGAAGCGTGCCGGAACGAGTCCGGAACGACCAGGGCGACCACGAAGACGGCCGCCATCGCCGCGATGGCACCGGCCCGTACCACCCCGACATCGGCCCGGGCCTGGTTGCCGAGCCACGTGTAGGCCGACCAGGACCACCAGAGCAACGCCAGCAGCAGCAGGCCCCGGACCAGCGCGAGTGTGGTCGGCTCGTCGGCCATGAACGAGATGACCCGGGTGAACGCGAAGACGAAAACCAGGTCGAAGAAGACCTCGAACGGGGTGACCCGGTGCGTCTCGTCGGCGAGCGCGATCGTTGGCCGGTGGATCCTCCGCACGTGCCGTCACTTCCGATCTCGGGGCCGACCGCGCCGGCCGACTACCCGTACAACGGATCACGAGTCCGACCGGCAACCCGAAGTTGGCCGCTGCCGGTGTGCGCCGCCGGATACCGGTGGCGGGCGGCCGGGCGGGACTGGGCGACAATCAACGCCATGCGGTTCGGCATCCTGGGTGCGACGGAGGTGTACGCGACCGACGGCCGCCGACTCGCCGTCGGTGGGCCGCGGCTGCGCGCCCTGCTGGTGCTGCTGCTCCTCGACGCGGGTCGACTGGTCTCGGCCGATCGGCTGATCCACGGCCTGTACGGCGACAACCCGCCGAACCGGGCCGCGAACGCGTTGCAGTCCCAGGTCTCCCGGCTGCGTCAGGTGCTGTCGGCGGCGAACGGGCCGGAGCCGCTGGTGGAGTTCCATCCGGCGGGGTACCGGCTCGCCGTCGACCCGGAGGACGTCGACGTGCACCGGTTCACCCGGCTGGCCGGGGCCGGACAGCGGGCGCTGGCCACCGACGACCGGCGGCGCGCCGCAGACCTGCTGGGCGAGGCGCTGGCCCTGTGGCGCGGCGAACCGTTGGCGGACGTCCGCGACGCACCATTCGCGCCGCCCCAGGCCGTACGCCTCGACGAGCTGCGGCTGGCCGCCGCCGAGGACCGGATCGAGGCGGAACTCCGACTCGGTGCGGCCGGGACGATCGTGACCGAGCTGCGCGAGCTGGTGACGGCGTACCCGCTGCGGGAGCGACCGCGCGGTCAGCTGATGCGTGCGCTGCACGCCGACGGCCGGCGGGCGGAGGCGCTCGCCACCTTTGCCGACGCCCGGCGCCGCCTGGCCGACGAACTCGGCACCGACCCGTCCCCGGAGCTGACCGCGTTGCACGTGGCCGTGCTGCGGGACGATCCCGCGCTGGCTCCGGTCCGCACCGCCCGACCCGGGCCGCCGGCGGATCCGTCCGGCCCCGGCGTGCTTCCGCATCCCGGCCGGGGGATGTCCGGTGCGACCGGTGCCGAGCCGGCCGGCCCGGTCGGATCCGGCTCCTGGGGCCAGTCGACGGGATTGCCGGGGCAACTCAGCAGCTTCGTGGGCCGGGAGGAGGAGCTGCGCCGGGTCGGCAAGCTGCTCGGCGAGGCCCGGCTGGTCACCCTGCACGGCCCGGGAGGCGCCGGTAAGACCCGGCTGGCGATCGAGGCGGCCAGCCGGCAGGAGGGCGAGATCCGCCTGGTCGAACTGGCGTCGGTGACCGCCGGGGCGGACGTGACCCAGACGGTGCTCGCCGCGCTCCACCTGCGTGAGGCCGTACTGCATGGCCCGGGTACACCCCGGGACGCCGCCGACCGGCTGGTCGCGGCGCTCGCGGACCGGCGCCTGCTGCTGGTGCTCGACAACTGCGAACACGTGGTGGCCGACGCCGCCCGGCTCACCGACCGACTGCTCGGCGCCTGCCCGAAGGTCCGGGTTCTCGCCACCAGCCGGGAACCGCTCGGGCTCACCGGCGAGGCGCTGTGCCCGGTGTCCGGGCTGCCCCTCCCGCCGGTCGACGCGAGCCCGGAGACGGCCCGGGAGTACGCCTCGGTGCGGCTCTTCGCGCAGCGGGCCGTCGACGCGTCGCCGGATTTCGATCTCGACACCGGCAACGTGGCCGAGGTACTGCGGATCTGCCGTACCCTCGACGGCCTGCCGCTCGCCATCGAACTGGCCGCGGCCCGGCTCCGGGCCCTGCCGGTCGCCCAGATCGCGGCCCGGCTGGACGACCGGTTCCGGCTGCTGACCCGGGGTAGCCGGGTGGCCCAGCCCCGGCACCAGACGCTGCGCGCGGTGGTGCAGTGGAGCTGGGACCTGCTGGACGAGATCGAGCAGCGGCTGGTCCGCCGGCTCACCGTGTTCGCCGGCGCTGCCGACCTGGATGCCGTCGAGCGGGTCTGTGGTCCGCTCGGGGCCGACGTTCTGGACGTGTTGTCGAGCCTGGTGGACAAGTCCCTGGTCGAGGCTGCTGGTGGGCGGTTCCGGATGTTGGAGACCGTGCGCGCGTTCGGCGCCGAGCGGCTGGTCGAGGCCGGCGAGGCAGACCGGCTGCGCGAGGCGCACGCCGCGTACTTCCTCGACCTTGCCCGGACGGGCGACGAGCGGCTGCGCGGCGCGGAGCAGTTGGAGTGGCTGCGCCGGTTGGACGCCGACCGCGACGACCTGCACGCCGCGCTGCGCCGGGCGCTGGCCGGCGCCGACACCGCGACGGCGCTGCGACTGGTCGCGGCCCTGTCGTTCTACTGGTGGCTGCGCGGGTTGCGGGGCGAGGGTGCCGCACTGGCCAGCCAGCTCATCGAGCGGTTCGACGCCGGTCCGCCGGCCGGTCTGGAGGAGGAGTACGCACTCTGCCTCCTGCACGCCTCCCTCGGCGGGTACGGCCGGGCGGTCCCGGACATCGGCGTCGCCGGCGCGATCCTGTGGAACCTGCACCGGCCGCCCCGGCAGCCGTTCATGCTCTACCTGTCCGGGATCGCCAATGGTCCACCGGTGGACATGTCGCAGTCGTTGGTGGCGTCGGAAAGCTGGGACGAGGTCCTCGGTACCGATCCGTGGAGTCGGTCGTTGGCGGCGCTCGGTATCGGGATGATGTGGATGCTCGAACGCCAGCACGACCGGGCCCGGTCCCAGTTCGAGATCGCGCTGGCCGGCTTCCGTGCCCTCGGGGAGCGCTGGGGGACCATCCTGAGCCTGACAAGCGTCATAGATATCGCCTACCGCGAAGGTGATCACACCTCGACCGAGGCGGTGGACGAGGCGCTGGGGCTGGCCGACGAACTCGACTCGACGCTGGACATGGCGGAGCTGCTGCGTACCCGGGCGGACGGCCGGATCAGCGTCGGCGACCTGGTCGGAGCGGGTGCCGACTACCAGCAGGTGGTGGAACTCGCCGTGCCGGCCGGAGCACCGGAACTGCTCGCCGCCGCGCACTACGGGCTCGGCGAGATCGCCCGGATCCGGGGCGACCTCGACCGGGCCCGCGAGCTGTGCGAGCAGGCGCTCGCGGAATGCCCCACCGGCTGGTTCGGCGCCGAGGGGGTCCGGCTCGGCGTACTCGGCACCCTCGGCAGGATCGCCGAGGCGACCGGTGACGTCGCGACGGCCCGCCGCCACTACCGCGAGGTGCTCGTCTCCACCCAGGGGATCTGGGAGCAGGAGACGGTTTCCACCGCCGTGGAGGGTCTGGTCGGGCCGGTGCTGCGGGACGGCGACGCCGAGCGGGCCGCCCTGCTGCTGGGTGCGATAGCGGTCCTGCAGGCCGGCGCCGCGTCCGCGACCGGGGCCGGCCCGGTGGCGGACGCCACCCGGGCCCGGCTCGGCGGGGCGGCGTACGAGCGGATCGTCGCCCGGGGCGCGGGTATGAGCCGTGAGCAGGCGTCCGCGCTGCTCGATCAGCGGTGATCGCCGCCCGAGCACGGCGCCGACGACGAGCGGACCGGAACGCGGTCGGGTTCATCTCGTCCAGCGTCGTCCGTCACCGGCGGTTCCGGAGACCGTCAGCCGAGGTGACCGGGGCCGTCAGCGCGCGGTGAGTGCTTCGTCAGGGCCGTCGGCGACCGTCGGAGCATGACAACCGATACACCAGCCGTCGTCGCCGAGGGACTGCACAAGCGGTACGGCACGACCAGAGCCCTCGACGGGTTCGACCTCACCGTGCCGGCCGGCACGGTATGCGGACTGTTGGGACCGAACGGGGCAGGCAAGACCACGGCGGTCCGGATTCTCTCCACCCTGCTCCGGTTCGACGCCGGCCGGGCCCGGGTGGCGGGGTACGACGTGACCCGGCAACCGGAGCAGGTCCGTGGCGTGATCGGGCTGACCGGCCAGTACGCCGCCGTCGACGAGGTCCTCAGCGGCCGGCAGAACCTGATCCTCTTCGGTCGCCTGCACCACCTTCCGGTTCGGGCGGCCCGGCGACGCGCGGACGAGCTGCTGGCTCAGTTCGGGCTCACCGATGCGGCGGGCAAGTCGGCGGGGGAGTACTCGGGCGGAATGCGCCGCCGGCTGGACCTGGCCGCCAGCCTGATCATGACGCCCCGGGTGCTCTTCCTCGACGAGCCGACCACCGGCCTCGACCCGCGCAGCCGCAACCAGCTCTGGACGGCCGTACGCCGTCTGGTCGCCGACGGCACCACGGTGCTGCTCAGCACCCAGTACCTGGAGGAGGCGGACCAGCTCGCCGACCGGATCCTGGTGGTCGACGCGGGGCGGGTGGTCGCCGAGGGCACCTCGGCCGAGTTGAAGGCGCGGATCGGTGCCGACCGGATCGAGGTGGTGGTCCGGGACGCGGCGGAGCTGGGTGCGGCCGCCGCGGTCGTCGAACGGTTCGCCGCCGGGCCGGTCGAGGTGGACGTCGAGATCCGACAGCTCGGCGCGCCGGTCGTGGAGCGGGTCGCGGCGCTCGGCGACATCATGCGGGCGCTGAGTGACGCCGCCATCGCGGTCGAGGATGTCGGCCTGCGCCGGCCGACCCTCGACGAGGCGTTCCTGCACCTGACGGGGCAGCGGCCCGCCGGTGTGCCGTCGGCGGACCAGCCGGCCGGAGCGGGGGTGGCGGCATGACGAGCACCCTGCGGTCCCCGTCCCGGATGTCCGGCGCCGACTCCGCCGTACGACCGGATTCGGCTTCCGGCGGAGCGCTGGCCCGGTTCCGCCGGGCCCTGGCCGACGGCTGGGTGATGACCGGTCGCAACATGTCGCACGTGATCCGGTCGCCCGAGGAGATCGTGATCTATTTCAGTCTGCCGATCATGTTCGTGCTGGTCTTCGGCTACGTCTTCGGCAGCGGGATGGCGGTATCGGGTTCGGGCTACCGGGAGTACCTCCTGCCCGGCGTCTTCGTGATGACGATGCTGTACGGCCTCGGCGCCACCGCCAGCGGTATCGCCATGGACGTGAGCCGGGGCGTCGTCGACCGGTTCCGGTCGATGCCGATGGCCCGGTCCGCGCTGGTGGTCGGCCGGACGGGTGCGGACCTGCTCCGCGCCCTGCTGGAGATGGCCACGCTGGTCGTCTGCGGCCTGCTGGTCGGTTGGCAGTGGCGGAACGGCCTGGGCTCCGCGCTCGGCGCCGTGGGGCTGATCCTGCTGCTGCGGATCGCGCTCACCTGGGTGGGTATCTTCCTCGGCCTGGTGGTGCCGAACCCGGACACCGTCGGCGTGATCGTGTTCCCGCTCGCGTTTCCGCTCAGCGCGCTCTCCAACGTCTTCGTGTCGCCCGATCTGATGCCGCAGTGGCTCGGCACGATCGCGGCGTGGAACCCGCTCTCCGCGACGGTGGCGGCGGCCCGGGAGCTGTTCGGCAATCCAGGTACGGGTGGGGACTCGTGGCCGGCCGAGCATTCGCTGGTGCTGGCGATCGCCTGGCCGGTGCTCCTCATCGCGGTCTTCGCGCCGCTGGCCGTCCGTCGCTACCAGCGGCTGAGTCGCTGACGGTGGCGGTCGTCGTCGGCTGGGTCACCGGTGACGGTGGCTCAGCCGCTGGCGTGGTGGGCGTCGAGCAGCGCCGTGGCGGTCAGCAGGCTCAGTCCGTCGAGGCCGGTGCCGTGGATCACCGATCGGGCGGCCGAGCCGTCGAACACGATGGTGAGCTGCTTCGCCAGCGTCTCGGGATCGCGGGCGCCGGCCAGGGTCGCCTGCCGGGCGAAGTAGTCGGTCAGCAGTTGTTTGTGGTGCCGGGCGACCACGCTGGCCGGATGGCCCGGGTCGCGTAGTTCGGTGGCCGTGTTGACGAACGGGCAGCCGTGGAACTCCGGCTGGTCGGCGAACTCCTCCAGGCGTTCGAAGACACGCAGGATCCGCTCCCGAGGGGCCATCTCAGACGTGTCGTCCGGAAGATGGGCGGCGATTGTCGCCGGACCGTACTCGGCGAGGCTTTCCGCCACGAGTGCGTCCTTGGTCTCGAAGAGCTGGTACATGGTCCGCTTCGAGACGCCGGCCGTCTGGCAGAGCTTCTCGACGCCGGTCGTCGCGATGCCCTCGCGGGCGAACAGCTCGGCTGCGGCACGCAGCAGGCGCTCGCGCGGTAGGGCCCTGGCGGTCGAGGTCATAGCGGCAGCGTACCCGCTGGCCTTGCGGTTGGAAACCGATCGGTTTACGGTTGGCGAAACCGATCGGTTTCCTAGCTTCCTGGAGATCCCAAATGCAGATCGAAAATGCTGTCGTACTGGTGACCGGTGGCAACCGTGGCCTGGGCCGGGCCATCGCCGCCGAGGCGGTCGCCCGGGGCGCCCGGAAGGTCTACGCCGCCGCCCGTGATCCCCGTACCGTCACGAATCCGGACGTCGTGCCGCTGGCGCTCGACGTGACCGACCCGGAATCGGTGGCCGAGGCGGCCCGGGTGGCCTCCGATGTCACAGTTCTGGTCAACAATGCCGCAAGCCTGGTCAACGCGGACTTCCTGGACTCGGACGTCGAGGAGGTGCGTCGGGAGTTCGAGACCAACTTCTACGGGCCGCTCCGCCTCACCCGGGCGTTCGTGCCGAGCATCATCGACAACGGCGGCGGTCACGTTCTCAATATCAACTCCGCGCTCTCCTGGCTCGGGATCAGCGGCTCCTACAGCGCGTCGAAGGCGGCGTTGTGGTCGATGACGAACTCGCTGCGCCTGCAACTGCTGCCTCGGGGGGTCGGGGTGACCGGGCTGCACGTCGGTTACATCGACACGGACATGTCGGCGCACGTCGACGCGCCGAAGATCTCTCCGGAGGACGTGGCCCGGCAGGCGATCGACGGCATCGAGGCGGGAGCCTTCGAGGTGCTGGCGGACGAGACCAGCAGGCGGGTGCGGGGTGGCCTCTCCGCATCGGTGGACGCGATGTATCCGCAGCTCGGCGCCGCCTGACCGATCGTGAGGGGTGGCTCGACCCCGTTTGAGAACGTTGCCTGACCGATTGCCGGAGGGGTGGCGCGACCCCATGGGAAACGCCGCCGCCGGCGCCAGTCGGAGCTCGGGCCACCCCTCCGGCCTTCCCTTTATCGGCGGCTTGACGCGAAACCACGTCGACCTTTATCGTCATCACGACGAAAACAGGGGAGGTGGCGCGTCGTGACCGACGTGACCAGACGGCTGTTCCTGCGACACCTGCGCGGAGCGCCGACGACATGGGTACGACACCACGCACGGGGCCGGGTGCGACACGAGGGGATCGGGCAGTCGTTCTGGTACCGCCCGCTGGTCGCCGTACTGAGCGAGGTACCGGTCGACGACCGCGAGCTGCCGCTGCTCTTCCACGCCCGGACCAGCGACTTCGCCGACGTCACGGTGCAGGCCACCGTGACGTACCGGATCGCCGACCCGGCGCTCGCCGCGAGCCGGCTGGACTTCTCGATCGACCCGCACCGGGGCGTCGCCCGGGCCCGGCCACTCGACCAGGTCGCCACGCTCCTGGCCGAGCTGGCCCAGCAGCCGGCGCTCGACCTGCTGGCCCGGGTGCCGCTGGCCGAGGCGCTGACCGACATCGCCGCGGTCCGGGAGGCGGTGTCGGCCGCGTTGCGGGACGAGGCCCGATTGGCCGACATCGGAGTCTCGGTGGGCAGCGCCCGGGTCGTGGCGGTCCGTCCCGAGCCGGAACTCGAACGCGCGCTCCAGACGCCGACCCGGGAGGCGGTGCAGGTCGAGGCCGACCGGGCCACGTACGCCCGGCGGGCCCAGGCGGTGGAGCAGGAGCGGGGGATCGCCGAGAACGAGTTGCAGAACAAGATCGAGCTGGCCCGTCGGGAGCAGCAACTGGTCGAGCAGCGCGGCGCCAACGCCCGCCGCAAGGTCGAACTGGAGGCCGACGCGGAACTCGCGGTGGCGCAGGGCAAGGCCGAGCGGGAGAAGGTGGCGAACGCGGCAGCGGCCGACCGGGCCCGGGTGCTGGCCGCCGCCGAGGCGGAGAAGGACCGCGTCCTCGCCGGCGCGAAGGCGGACGGCGTACGCGTGGTCGGCCTCGCCGAGGCAGAGGCGGAGACGGCCAAACTCGCGGCGTACCGGGACCTGCCGCCGGCCGTGCTCCAGGCGCTGGCGCTGCGGGAGGTCGCCGGCCAGCTTCCCGAGATCGGCCAGCTCACCGTCACCCCGGACGTGCTGACCGGCCTGCTCGGCCGGCTCGCGCGATGAGCACGCCCCGGTCGGGGATGCCACGGTGAGTGCCACCCTCGCGCCCCGGGTCGTTCTGGTGAGTCGACGCAGCGAGCTCGACGAGCTGCTGGCCCACCACGGCACCCGGGGCGCCGCCGGCTACTACCTGAGCCAACGGGGCCGGGACCTGGCCGAGGTCGTGGCCCGGCACGATGCGCTCCAGGCGGCGCTGACCGTCGTCGGGGCGGCCATTCCGGCCGACTGGCGGCGTGGGCACGCGGACCGGGACGATCTGGCCCGGTTTCCGTTCGCTCCCGAGGACATCGTGGTGGCGGTCGGTCAGGACGGCCTGGTCGCCAACGCGGCGAAGTATCTCGACGGACAGCCGGTGATCGGTATCGATCCGGAGCCGGACCGCAACGCCGGGGTACTGGTGCCGTTCGCACCCTTCGAGATCGCCCGGCTGCTGCCCGCGGTGGTCGCGGGACACGCGCCGATCCGCGAACGGACCATGGTCCGGGCCAGGTTGGACGACGGGCAGGAACTCCTCGGGCTCAACGAGATCTACGCCGGCCATCCCGGCCACCAGTCGGCCCGGTACGTCCTTTCCACAGTTGACGGCCGCCGGGAGCGGCAGTCGTCGTCCGGACTGGTGGTCGGCACCGGTACCGGCGCCACCGGTTGGTGCGCGTCGATCGCCCGGGAACGGGCCGGCGCGCCACCGCTGCCGGCACCGGGGGAGCTGGCGCTGTGCTGGTTCGTCCGCGAGGCGTGGCCGTCCCCGTCGACCGGCGCCTCGTTGACGGCCGGCCGGCTCGGCGCGGAGGAGACCCTGGAGATCGTGGCGGAACGGGAGCGGCTCGTGGTCTTCGCCGACGGACTGGAGACGGACCACCTGGCGATGGCCTGGGGACAGCGGTTGACGATCGGACCGGCCACCCGACGCCTGCGCCTGGTCGAGCCGGCAGGTGCGGCGGGCTGACGGTCGAACCGATCCGCGCCGGCTGAGGGTCGAACCGACCCGTGCCGGCTGAGGGCCGAACCGACCCGTGCCGGCCGGCGGGTCCTCGGCCGGCGGTCGGGTTGACCTCCGCCGGGGGCGCGGGACGGCGGGATCGTCCGCCGACCTCCGGGCCCAGGTCAGCCCGTCACGGTGTCTCGGACCATTCCCACCGGGGGACCTCGCGCAGCGGGTGCAGTTGCTCGTCGGTCTCGGCATGGGAGTTCTGCTTCGCCACCTGCGAGCCGAACTCGACGTGTGATCGCAGGGCATCCCGGAACGCCTCGTCGGCGGGCAGGCCGGCCGCGTCCGCGGCCGTGAGGTACAGCGCGACGAAGCGCTCCCGCTGTTCCTCACTGATCCGCAGCCCCCGGTGTGCCGCGATCAGACCGGCGAAGCCGCCCATCTCCCGGGTGAAGACGTCCGGACCGCCGAAGCTCTCTCCGGTGAACGCGGTGAGGTGGGCGACATGCTCGGGTCGACCGGCCCCGAACAGCGGTTGCAGCAGCGGGTCAGCGAGCACGCTGCGGTAGAACAGGTCGGTGAACCGGTACAGGGCCTCCTCGCCACCGGCGTGCTCGTACAACGTTTCCATGGGTTGTCCGCCTGTCTGCTGTCGCACGTGGTCGCGACTGCCGCCGCCCGTCCAGATTGGACCGTCGCCGGCCGTACGTCGTCAGTGCAATGGCCGGCGGCGTTCGGCTGTTCGGCCAGGATCGGAAAGCGGGACGCCCACGGTACCCAGGTGCTCAGGCGGGTGGCGGGTGGGTGGGCCTAGAAGGTCGACTTCGGTGCGCTCGCGCCCGAGGTGATCCTGGTCGGTCCGGCCGCCGAGGGGCGTACGTCGACGTCGAAGATCGCGGTCGGCAGGTAGACGGTGGCGCAGGAGTTCGGAATGTCCACCACTCCGGAGAACCGCCCCTCGATGGGCGCCGCCCCGAGGATCAGGTACGCCTGCTCCGGGCTGTACCCGAACTTGGTCAGGTAGTCGATCGCGTGCAGGCAGGCGCGCTGGAAAGCCAACTGCGAGTCCAGGTAGCGCTGTTCCCCGTCCGTGGTGACGGAGATTCCGGAGAAGGCCAGCCACTGGCTGTACTGCGGCGCCACGTTCCCGGGCAGGAAGATCGCGTTCTCCGACACCCCGTACATGGTCATGCCGCCCTTGATCACGTCCACGTGCAGGTCGACGAAGCCGCCCATCTCGATCGCACCGCAGAAGGTGATCTCGCCGTCGCCCTGGGAGAAGTGCAGGTCACCCAGGGAGAGGTTCGCGCCGGGGACGTACACCGGATAGAAGACCCGGGTCCCCTTGGTCATGTTCTTGATGTCCTGGTTCCCGCCGTTCTCCCGGGGGGGAGCCGTCCGGGCCGCCTCGGCGGCGACCCGGTCGAAGTCGGCGCCGGTCAACGCCCCGAGGATCGCCCCGTCCGGCAACGGCGGCAGCGACAGCGGTGGCACCCGGTCGGGATCGGTGGCCCGCAGCGCCCCCTCCCGCTGGTTCCACTTCGCCAACAGCGCCGCCGACGGGGCGGTGCCCATCAGCCCAGGATGGATCATCCCGGTGAAGGTCACCCCGGGGACGTGCCGCGAGCTCGCCTGCTGACCGCTGAAGTCCCAGATCGCCTTGTACGCGTCCGGAAAGTAGTCGGTCAGAAAGCCCCCGCCGTTCTGCTTCGGAAAGATCCCGGTGTAGCCCCACCCCTGTCCGGCCAGCGGACCGCTGTCCTCCTGCGGAATCGGCCCGACGTCCAGGATGTCGACCACCAGCAGATCACCGGGCTCGGCGCCGCTCACCGAGAACGGCCCGCTGAGCGCGTGCACGATCGGCAGCGGCGCGTCCCGGACGTCGTCCGCCGAGTCGTCGTTGTGGATGGCGCCGTCGAACCATTCCCGGCACTCGACCCGGAACGACTGGCCGGGCCGGACGGTGGCGACCGCCGGGATGTCGGGGTGCCACCTGTTGTGGCCCATCAACTCCTGCTCGGTGAACTTCCTCGTCGAGTCGAGTGGAAACAACACCTCGGGCATCGCGGTATCCCTTCACCGGTCAGGGTCGTGGCAGCCGGGCATGGCCGGGATGGGTCGGCCCGTTCGGCCGGGTCGGGGTACCGCGCCGGCCGGGAATCCGGGACACCACCTCCGGTGCCTCGGCACTGCGGGCGGCCCGGTCGAGTGCCGCGGTCAGCGGGCGCGACACGGCGTTCAGCAGCGGTGCGGAGAAGACCCGGTCGGCCTCGGCGGAGCAGGTCGCGCAGCGCGTCCTCGGCGGGGCCTGCCCGATCGGGTACGCCGCGTCGAAGGCGCCGTCGCGCGGGCACCGGTACTCGTACGTCGCCACGGCTCAAGAATCGGACCGGGAAGCCCGACTCCGCAGGTCAATGCGACAAGTAGTGGCTCCTGGTGCGGCAGTGCCCGGTGTGGTGCCCCAGGGGCGAGCAACCCGGACCTCGTCGACTGCACCGGGGGCGGGCAGGTCGCGGTATCGGCCGGAGTTCACGGCGGTCACTACGGTTGACCGGTTGCGGCCCCTTGACCGGTTGCGGCCCCTTGACTGGTTGCGGCCCCTTGACTGGTTGCGGCCCCTTGACTGGTTGCGGCCTGGCGGCGGGCTCGGCAGGATCGGCCGGGTGACGAGCCCCATCGACATCCTCGACTACTACCGGCGTGGCGGCGAGCACGCCCGGCTGACCGGCGGAGTCGGGCGGTTGGAGTACCTGCGCACGCTGGACGTGCTGACCAGGACGCTGCCGCCGGCCCCGGCCGTCGTACTGGACGTGGGCGGCGGCACCGGCGTGTACGCGGAGCCGCTGGCCGCGGCCGGCTACCGGATGCACCTGCTGGACCTGCTGCCGGAGCACGCGGCGGCGGCCGCCGGACGGGCCGGGGTGACCGCCCTGGCCGGAGATGCCCGGTCCCTGCCGGTGCCCGACGGCCGGTTCGACGCGGTGCTGCTGCTCGGACCGCTCTACCACCTGCTCGACCGGGCCGAGCGGGTGACCGCCTGGCGGGAGGCGGCCCGGGCGGTCCGCCCCGGCGGGCTGGTGGTGGCCGCGACGATCAGCCGGTACGCCTCGCTGTTCGACGGGTTCGTGAAGGGACTCTTCGACGATCCCGAGTTCCGGCCGGTGGTGGAGCGGACGCTTGCCGACGGGCGGCACCTGAACACCCGGCCCGAGCGGAACTGGTTCACCAGCGCGTACTTCCACCATCCGGCGGAGCCGGCGAGCGAGGCGACCGAGGCGGGTCTCGCGGTGCGTCGGGTGGTCACGGTGGAGGGCCCGCTCGGGTTCGCCGGTGGGCGGCTGAACGAGATCCTGGCCGATCCCGAGCAGACCGCGCTGCTGTTGGAGATGTCCCGCCGGGTCGAGGCCGAGCCGAGCCTGCTCGGCGCGAGCGGTCACCTGCTCACCGTCGCCTGGCGGCCGGGCGCGGCGGATCCGGTCCTGGACGGCACCGCCCACCGGTAGCCGCCTGCCGGACAGCCGCCTGCCGGACAGCCGCCTGCCGGACAGCCCTCCGCCGGAGCGCCCCCGCCGGTTGGATCAGCTGTTTGACGGTCAGGCCGCGTAGCCGGGCACGCAGTTCGTCGGGGGCGGTGACGATCAGCGTCTTGATCTGGCGTTGGGTGTCGGCGCGCTGGTCGACCGCGCTGCGCCGGGCTACCCGCAGGTTGCGCAGGGCCTCGACACGGCCGTCGCGTTGCTTAGGGACGCCGGTGCGTTCCCGGGCCAGGGCCGCCCTGGCGGCTTGGACGGCGTCGATCGGGTCGGACTTGCCCTGGAACCGGCGGGTCTTGCGGTCCGGGCGGTCGACCTCGATCACCTCGACATCCTTGTCACGCAGCAGGCGGGCAAGTCCCGAACCGTAGGCACCGGTGCCCTCGACCCCGACCCGGTTCAGTCGGCCGTGTCCGCGCATCCAGGCCAGCAGCGCGGTGTAGCCGGCCGCCGTGGCGGGAAACCGCTCGGTGCCCAGCACCCGCCCAACCAGATCGATCACCGCCGCGGTGTGGCTGTCCTGGTGGGTGTCGACTCCACCCGCGACCTCGATCGCGGCATCGTCAGGTGTAATAGGAGGCATCGTCGTCCTGTCGTTCGTGACTGGGGCAGGGCGGCACGCACCAGCCGGGCAACGCGGACAAGACAGAGATGGGGCCTCTGGCCAGGCTCCTATGAAGTCACAACGCCACGTCCAGTGAGTGCACGAGCACCTCCCGACCGAGGCCGACAAATCCCCGTTAAGGACCCGAAGTCAGTCAGTCGATGGGTCAGACCCCGGCGGGAGGTGCTCACGAACATCATCTCTGTCAGTCGACGACCCGGACGTCCTTCCAGAAGGCGACCCGGTCCCGGACCATCTCGGCGTCCGGCTTCGGCTCCGGGTAGTACCAGACGGCGTCGTCGCTGCGCTGGCCCTCGTGCTCCAGGCTGAAGTACGACGCGGTGCCCTTCCAGGGGCAGAAGGTGTGGGTGTCGGAGTCGCGGATCAGGTCGTCCCGCAGGGCGGTACGCGGAAAGTAGTGGTTGCCCTCGACCACGACGGTGTCCGTGCTCTCCGCGACAACCAGGTCGTTCCAGATTGCTTTCGGCATGCCCCCAGACTATTCCGGCCGGCCCGCCCGCCGGGTCTGGCGCCGGACGGAACCGGTTTCCGGGTCTGGCGCCGGACGGAACCGGTTTCCGGGTCGCGGCGACCCTGCCACTACCGTAGGAGCGGCCGATCCCGGCCGGAAGGGACGCCAGCGGGGGACGGGAGGGGCGGATGGCCGAGGAGAGCGTGCTCCGGGTCCTCATCGCCGACGACCAGGCACTGGTGCGGGACGGACTCGGCATGATCCTGACCGCCCAGCCCGACATCACCGTGGTCGGTGAGGCTGCCGACGGCGTCGGCGCGATCCGGTGGGCCAGGGAGCTGACCCCGGACGTGGTGCTGATGGACATCCGGATGCCGAACGTGGACGGCATCGCGGCGACCGTCCGGATCTGCGCGGAGACCTCCGCCCGGGTGCTGGTGCTGACCACCTTCGACCTCGACGAGTACGTCTACGACGCCTTGCGGGCCGGCGCGAGCGGCTTTCTGCTCAAGGACATGCGCCGGGAGGAACTGGTCAACGCCGTCCGGGTGGTGGCCTCCGGGGAGGCGCTGCTGGCGCCCACCGTCACCCGCCGACTGATCGCCGACGTGGTGTCCCGGGACCGTTCGGTCCGGCCCACTCCGTCCGGCCCGAGCCGGCTCGCCGGCCTGACCACCCGGGAGACGGAGACGTTGCGGCAGGTCGCCCGGGGGCTGTCCAACGTCGAGATCGCCGCCGCGATGTTCGTCAGCGAGCACACCGTGAAGACCCATGTCAGCAACGTCCTGGCCAAACTCGGTGTGCGGGACCGGGTCCAGGCGGTGGTGCTGGCGTACGAGTCCGGTCTGGTGGCGCCCGGCGACGCCGGTGAGATCGAGCGGTCGACTCGGTCCTGAGCGCGATTCCCGACGCCTCCGGCCCCGCCCGGTCGACGGAGCCGGGATCCCCTACCGGCGGTGATCCGCCGAGCCGGTTCGGGCGGCCGAGGAGTCGATGCGGGTGACGGAGGACGAGCCGGTACGGACGGCGGGGCGGTGAACGTCGTCCACCGAGCAGTTGAAGAAAACCGCCGTTGCGGAAAACGATGCTGGCGAATATTGACAGACGATCGAGAGACGTCCATCCTCGTCGATATTCATCCCCGCTCGGTATGGAGGACCCCTTGTTCAGACGTACCGTCAGAGTTCTCGCGGCGCTCACCCTCGCCGCCGCCGCAACGCTCGTCGCGACCGTGACGACCGCCGCCCCCGCGCAGGCCGACGGCTGCTACACCTGGAGCCGGCAGCTCTCCGAGGGCATGACCGGTGAGGACGTCCGGCAGTTGCAGATCCGGGTGGCCGGCTATCCCGGCTACAACGCGGTGCTGGGCGTCGACGGCGCCTTCGGACCGGCGACCCGGTCCGCCGTCATCCGCTTCCAGCAGGCCTACGGTCTCGGCGCGGACGGCATCGCCGGGCCGCTGACGTTCAACAAGATCTACGCGCTCCAGGACGACGACTGCACCCCGGTCAACTTCAGCTACGCCGAGTTGAACGACTGCAACTCGGACTGGTCCGGCGGCGCGGTCTCGGCCTCGACAGCCCGGTTCAACGCGTTGGTCAACATGTGGAAGCTCCAGGCCATGCGGCACGCCCTCGGCGACCAGCAGCTCCGGGTCACCAGCGCCTTCCGCAGTCACGCCTGCAACAACGCCGTCGGCGGATCGGCCACCAGTCGACACCTCTACGGCGACGCGGTCGACATCGGCGCCAGTCCACACAGTCTTTGCACCCTCGCCCAGCAGGCCCGCAACCACGGGTGGCGGGAGATCCTCGGCCCCGGATACCCCGGACACAGCGACCACACGCACGTCGCGCACAAGTCCAGCCGTACCTGGTCGGCCAGCTCCTGCGGCGTCTCCTGACCGCCGCGCCGGTGCCCGTCGGCGGCGGGGCGGGCACCGGCCGCAGGTGTTAGGAGGGGGCCCTTCTTCTACCGGAAGCGCTAATAGGGGGCCCTTCCTTACATCCCTGAGATTTCTCGGGGTGGATTGGCGACCTTTGGCAGATTTGGGGGGTCGGGTCGGGAGGACAGGCTTCCGGGTATGCGGACACTTTCTCGACGATGGCTGTTGGGCGGGCTCGCGGCGCTGGTGGTGGTGTCGGCGACGTCCACCGCACCGGCCGCGCTCGCCCGGACCGGGCCGTCAGCGTCAACTCCGAACGGATCCCCGGCGCCCGGACAGACCCCGCCGTTGCGGCTGAGCCTGCCCGAGCCGACCGGCCGGTATCCGATCGGCACCACCGAACTGCACGTGGTCGACTCCGAGCGGCCCGATCCCTGGGTCGACGGACGGCCCAGGGAACTCATGCTCAGCGTCTGGTACCCGGCCGCGTCCTCGACGGGCGGGAGGCTGGCGCCGTACCTGGCTCCGGGTGCGGCACCTCGGCTCGGCGAGCGGGTCGCCGGGCTTCTCGGGCTGCCCGCGGACCAGGTCGACTGGGCAGGGCTCACCACGCACGCCCGGTCCGGAGTGCCGGTACAGCCACGGCCGGGCGGTCATCCGGTCGTCCTCTTCTCACCCGGCGGGGGCGAGCCCCGGGCCAACGGCACGATCCTGGTCGAGGAACTGGCCAGCCAGGGCTACGTCGTGGTTACCGTGGACCACACGTACGAGACACCGGCGGTCGAGTTTCCGGGGGGTCGGGTCGAGACGCAGCAACTGCCCGAGATCGATCCCACCGAACTCAACCACCGGATGCTGGAGACCCGGATGCGGGACATCCGGTTCGTCCTCGACCAGCTCGCGGTCCTCGCCCGCGGGGGCAATCCCGACGCCGAGGGGCGGCATCTGCCGCGTGGCCTCGGTGCCGGGTTCGACCTGTCCCGGACAGGCATGTTCGGCCACTCGGCCGGCGGTTTCACCTCGGCGGAGACGATGCTCGTCGACCGGCGGATCGACGTCGGAGCCGATCTGGACGGCAGCATGGCGTACAGCTTCTCCGCCAACGACTTCGGGGACGTGGTGGAACGCGGGCTCGACCGGCCGTTCCTGCTGATGGGCGCGGGACGCAGCAGTGGGGCCCCGCACACCCACCAGCACGCCCGCGACTGGGCGGGCTTCTGGGCCAACTCCACCGGATGGAAGCTGGATCTCTACGTCGCCGACGGCGAGCACTTCAGCTTCACCGACTACCAGCTGCTGCTGCCGCAGCTCGGCGCCGTCTTCGACCTGCCGGAGGAGGTGGTGACCGGTGCGATCGGCACGGTCGATCCGGACCGCCTGGTCGGATCGCTGCGGGCGTACCTCACCGCGTTCTTCGACCAGCACCTGCGCGGTCGGCCGCAGCATCTGCTCCGGAACCCTTCGCCGCGACATCCCGACATCACCTTCGTCCGGCCGTAATCCCGTCCGGGCCGGCGATCGGCAGTCCGGCCTCGTAGCCGGCGGCGAACGTCTCCAGTGCCGCGTCGGTGCCGGCCCGGTCACCGGTGGCGAGCAGGTCGAGGAGCAGGCCACGGATCACCGCGAGGCCGAGCCGGGCGTGGGTCCGGGCCACCTCGGCGGGTACGTCCCACCGCGCGGCCAGTTCGACGTTGAGGTCGAGCCAGTTGTCCACCACGCCTTCGAGCAGTGGCGCCGTGCCGGGGTGGCCCTGCACCGCCTGGCCGTACATCTCGAAGAACAGCCGTTCGTACGGCCACAGTGCCGGGTCGGCCAGCCGGCGCCACATCGCCCGGATGGTGTCGGCCAGTGAGTTGGCCGGATCGAGGTCCAGGGTGGTCAGGGCGGCTCGCTGTCGACTCTCCACCTCCCGTACCACCTCGACGAGCAGTCCCTCCTTCGAGCCGAAGTGGTAGATCAGCATCCGGTGGCTGGTGCCGATTCCGGCGGCCAGCCCACGCAGGGTCAGTGCACCGACGCCGTGCTCCGCGATGTGGTCGACGGCGCGGGACAGCAGTTGTCCCCGAAGCTCTCCAGCCATGTACCATACGGTACATGTACCAGGTGGTACATGATTGGGAAGAGGTGCATGAGGTGGCGGGTCAACAGATCGACGTACGGGTGCACACCACGGCCAGCCCGGCTGCGGTCTACGGGTTGCTGTGCGACGGGGCGGGCTGGCCGACCTGGTCCCCGATCGGTTCGTTCGAACTGGAGCGACCGGGGTCGGACGAGCCGGAGGGGGTGGGGGCGATCCGCGTCTTCCGGACCGGCCGGACGACCAGCCGGGAACGGGTCGCCGAGCGGGTGCCGGACCGCCGATTCAGCTACGAACTCCTCTCCGGCCTGCCGATCCGCGACTACCGGGCCGACGTCGACCTCACCCCGGACGACCGGGGCACCCTGATCCGTTGGCACTCCTCGTTCACCGCCAAGGTGCCCGGAACCGGCTGGATCTACCGCCGGGCGCTGGGCCGGTTCATCACCCGGACCGCCGAGGGGCTCGCCACGTACGCCGCCACCCTGCCGACCCGCACACCTGACCGGCCCGATCCGGCCTGACCGGATCGGCCGGCCGATGGCGCCCGCCGGTCCGCCAGCCGCCCCGGCCGGTACGCGTTCCGCCGTCAGGTGGCGGCTGGCTGTACCGGCAGCCTGGGCAGCAGCGCGGCGACCCGAGCCGCGGCGGCATCGTTGTCGATCTGGCGGAACAGCGCGTACGCATCGGACCACGCCATCCCGGCGGCGGCGTTGTCGCCGACGCTGGCGTACGCGTGCCCGAGCACGGTCAGCGCCCGGGCGCGGAGGAAGTGGAACCGTGGCTCTCCGAGCAGTTGGAGAACCCGGCGGAGCAGCGCGACGGCCCGCGCCGGACGGCCGTCGACCAACTCCAGTTCGCCGAGCCCGGCCAGGGACAGCGCCTCGCCGAACGCCAGCCCGTCGACCTGACTGCGGGCGAGGGCGGTCTCCAGGGTGTGCCGGGCGGACGGGTGGCCGTCCAGGGCGTAGAGGTGGCCGAGCCGGGCCAGCGCGTACGTCTCCTGGACGTGGTCGCCGGTCTCCCGGGCGACGGCGACCGCCTGCCGCAGGTACGTCTCACCGGGTCCGGGCCGCCCCAGCTCGCCGTAGGTGAGGCCGAGCAGGGTGAGTGCGGTGCTCTCGTCGCGTCGGGCGCCCATGCCGCGGGCCAGGTCGAGATAGCGGTGGGCCAGGTCCCGGGTGACGTCGTCGCGTCCCTGCTCCCGGCTGATGATGGCGCGCTGTGCCAGAGCGTGGCACTCGCCGAGTTCGTAACCGGCGGCGGCGGAGACGGACATCGCCTCGGCGAGCAGCGGCGCCGCCTCCCGGTGCCGTCCGGTGATCCGGTACACGTCGGCACACAGCCACAGCGAGTCGGCCACTCCGCGTGGCTCACCGACCAGCCGGAAGATCCGCAGGGCCGCCTCGGCGGCGTCGAGCTTCTCCCGCAGCTCCGCACCGCGCCGCGAGGTCCACAGGTCGGCGAGGTTACGCCTGAGCACCGCCTCGCCCCGGCGCTCCCCGGCACGCCGGCACGCTCGCAACGCCGCCTCGTGGACCTGCCGTGCCTCGTCGTGCATCCCCCGCAGTTCGTAGAACACCTGCGTCGACGCGGCGAGGTTCCAGGCAAGGCCGGTCAGCCCCAGATCGGCCGCCTGGTGGATCGAGGCGACCAGCGCGACCCGCTCCCGGTCGAACCAGGAGACCGGGTCGCCGACCGGCCCGGCCTCGGGCGTCGGTCGCCAGCGCCGGGCCGGACCGCGGATCGGTGCCAGCGTCCGGGTCGGCAGCCGGCCGTCGGCCGCCTCCGCACCGGCCAGCCAGGCGCCGAACGCCCGCTCCACCGCGTCGCGCCGGACCTGCTCCGGTTCCTCCTCGGCGGCCCGTTCCCGGGCGAAGAGCCGGACGAGGTCGTGCATCCCGTACCGGGGCTCGCCGACGGACGGACCGGTCGGTTCCGGCAGCTCCACGGACGTTCCCGGAATCAGTTCCAGCAGGGAGGCGTCGACAAGCGACTCCAGCAGCCCCTCGGCCCGGGACGGCGTCACGTCGAGCATCGCCGCACCGATCCACGCCGGTACGTCCGGCGCGTCGAGCAGGCTCGACAGCCGGAGCATCCGCCGAGCCGGTTCGGCCAGCGAACGGTAGCTGAGGCCGAGGCTGGCACGTACCTCCAGGTCGTCGGTGGCGAGTTCGTCGAGCCGGTTCAGTTCGTCGCGTAGCCGTTCGGCGAGTTGGCCGAGGCGCCAGTGCGGGCGCGCGGCGAGTCGGGCCGCCGCGATGCGTACGGCGAGCGGCAGGTACCCGCACAGTCGGGCGATCTCGGCCACCGCCTCCGGTTCGGTGGCGACGCGCCCGGAGCCGACGATCCGTTCGAGCAGTCCGACGGCCTCGGCCGGCTCGAACGTCGCCAGTCCCAGGTGGGCCGCGCCCTCCAGGCCGGTCAGTCGCTGCCGGCTGGTGACGATGACCGCACCGGCCGAGCCCCCCGGCAACAGGGGGCGGACCTGGGCGGCGGATCTGGCGTCGTCGACCACGACGAGCAGCCGCCGGTCGTGGACGGCGTCGCGGAACTGGCCGGCGCGCTCGGAGACCGTGTCGTGGTGCAGGTTGTCGGGCACCCCGAGCACCCGCAGGAAACGCCCCAGCACGGCGAGCGGGTCGACCGGGTCCGGCCAGCTCCCCCGCAGGTCGGCGTAGAGCTGCCCGTCCGGGTACCGCTGGCGGAGTCGGTGTGCCACGTACCAGGCCAGGCTGGACTTGCCCACGCCCGCCGGGCCGGACAGCGCGATGACCCGGAGCCGGTCGGACGGGACGCTGAGGGTGTTCTCCAGCCAGCCGACGGCCCGGCGCCGGCCGGTGAAGTCGGCGACCGTCGGCGGCAGTTGATGGGGCCGGGGCGGCTCCGACTCGGCCGGCCCCGGCGCCGCCCGGACGACTCCGGCCGGATTGGTCAGGCCGGGATCGGTGTGCAGCATCCGCAGGTGCAGTTGCCTCAGTTCGGGGCCGGGATCGACGCCCAGGGTGTCGGCGAGGTGGCGCCGCAGGCGCGCGTAGTGGTCCAGCGCGTCCGCCTGCCGCCCGCTGCGGTACAGGGCGAGAAGAAGTTGGCCGGCGAGGCGTTCGTCGAGCGGATGTTCTGCGGCCCGGCGGGTCAGCTCCGGCAGCAACTCCCCGTGCAGGCCCCGGCGGAGGGCGATGTCGCGCCGGTCGAGTTCGGCGGCGAACCGCTCCTGACCGAGCGCCTCCCGCAGCGTACTCAGCCAGGGGTTTTCCAGGTGCGCGAACGCCTCGCCCCGCCACAGCCCCAGCGCCTCGTCGAACATCGGAAGTGCCCGTGCGTCGTCCTCGGTGTTCCGGGCCTGCCGGACCAGCCCGCGAAACCGGTGCAGGTCGACGGCGTCCGGTGGCGCGGTGAGCAGGTACCCGGCCGACCGCCGGGTCACCGTCACCCCGGCGGCGGGGGAGAGCCGGTGCCGCAGCCGGGACAGGTAGCTGTAGAGGGTCTCCCGGGCCCGCTGCGGTCGCCGGTCGGCCCAGACCCGGTCCAGGAGTTGTCCCACCGAGACGATCTCGTTCGCGTCGACGAGGAGGGCGACCAGGACGGACCGTTGCCGTGCGGGCCCCATCTCGATCCGGTGCCCGTCGACGTGGACGTCGACATCGCCGAGCAGCCGAAACTCCAGCACCGTCTGCGAACCTCCGCCCGGTCAGGGCAGACCCTGGCCTCTAGTCGGTTGGCGAGCGGATTCAAGGATCACACAATGCCGGCGGGCGGAAGATCGACGGGACGGGCTGTCCCACATGGCAATCACGCGCGGCCGACGGCGGATCGTCGGATGACTGTCCGATCGACTGACTACCGGGTGTTCGTAGTTGTCGCACCCGGTCATTTAGTATGGCGCCGGCCGAGGCGCCAGCGCGGGTCCGCTACGGGGCCCGATCGGGGCGTCGGGCCGTTGTCGGCGACGAGGGTACTTCGTGGAGGAGTCACATGAGCACCGGGACTGAGACTTTCGAGTTCCAGGCCGAGGCGCGTCAGCTTCTGCAACTGATGGTTCATTCGATCTATTCGAACAAGGACATCTTCCTGCGGGAGCTCATTTCGAACGCCTCCGACGCACTGGACAAACTGCGGCTGGCCGCCTTTGCCGACAAGGATCTGGCGGTCGACACCTCCGACCTGCACATCGACCTGGAGGTCGACCCGGAGGCGCGGACGCTCACCGTCCGGGACAACGGAGTCGGCATGTCCCGGGACGAGGTGATCATCCTCATCGGCACCATCGCCAAGTCCGGCACGGCCGAGCTGATGCAGAAGATCAAGGAGTCGAAGGACGCGGCCGGCTCCCAGGACCTGATCGGGCAGTTCGGCGTCGGCTTCTACTCCAGCTTCATGGTCGCGGACAAGGTCACCCTGCTGACCCGACGCGCCGGAGAGGAGACGGCGACCCGGTGGGAGTCCGACGGCGGCGCCACCTACGTGATCGAGACGGTGGACGACGCGCCGCAGGGCACCGCCGTCACCCTGCACCTCCGGCCGGAGGACAAGGACGACCAACTGTTCGACTACACGGCCGGATGGAAGATCAGGGAGATCGTAAAGCGCTACTCCGATTTCATCGCCTGGCCGATCAGGATGCCCGTCGAGCGGACCGACAACGACGGCAACACGACCACCGAGATCCAGACGCTCAACTCGATGAAGGCGCTCTGGGCCCGGTCGAAGGACGACGTCAAGGAAGACGAGTACAAGGAGTTCTACCGGCACCTGAGCCATGACTGGTCCGATCCGCTGGAGATCATCCACATGCGGGCCGAGGGGACGTTCGAATACGAGAGCCTGCTCTTCATTCCGTCCCGAGCGCCGTTCGACCTGTTCACCCGCTCCGCGAAACGCGGCGTCCAGTTGTACGTCAAGCGGGTGTTCATCATGGACGACTGCCAGGAACTCATGCCGGAGTACCTGCGCTTCGTCAAGGGCGTGGTGGACGCCCAGGACCTGTCGCTCAACATCTCCCGGGAGATTCTCCAGCAGGACCGGCACATCCAGCTGATGCGTCGCCGCCTGGTCAAGAAGGTGTTGTCCACGATCAAGGACATCATGACCAGCGATGCCGAGCGTTACCAGACGTTCTGGTCCGAGTTCGGTCGTGCCGTCAAGGAAGGGTTGCTCGACGACCACGACAACCAGAAGACGATCCTCGACATCAGCTCCTTCGCCTCGACCCGGGACCCGGAGGAGTTGACCACCCTCGGGCAGTACGTCGAGCGGATGAAGGAGGGGCAGACCGAGATCTACTACTCCACCGGCGAGTCGCGCGCGACGATCGAGAACTCGCCGCACCTGGAGGCCTTCCGGGCCAAGGGGTACGAGGTGCTGCTGCTCACCGACCCGGTCGACGAGATGTGGGTCCAGTCGGTCCAGGACTACGACGGCAAGCGGTTCCAGTCCATCGCGAAGGGGCAGGTCGACCTCGACACCGAGGAGGAGAAGGCAAACGCCGGTCCCGAGCGCGAGCAGCAGGAGAAGGACTTCGCCGAGTTGCTCTCCTGGATGTCGAGCCAACTCGGCGAGAACGTCAAGGAGGTGCGGCTCTCGTCCCGGCTGACGACCTCGCCGGCCTGCATCGTCGGCGACGCCCAGGACATGACTCCGACCCTGGAGAAGATGTACCGGGCCATGGGGCAGGAGATGCCGACGGTCAAGCGGATCCTGGAGCTGAACCCCACGCATCCGCTGGTGACCGGCCTGCGGGAGGCGCACGGGCAGCGCAGGGAGGACGCTTCGGTGGCCGAGACCGCAGAGCTGATCTACGGGATGGCGCTGCTCGCCGAGGGCGGCGAACTGGGCGATCCGGCCCGGTTCACCCGACTGCTCGCCGACCGGCTGGCCCGTACCCTCTGATCGTCGGCGACGGGCTGGCCCGCAGTGGGGTCAGCCCGTCGGCGGCGGGCGGTCCGGACCCGCGTGGAAGGCCCGGCGGCTGGGTATAGGTCCCAGCCATGAGCACCCTGCTGACCGACCGCGCCGCCACCGGTTCGACCTCGGGATCCGACCCCGCACCCGGGCCCGTTCCGGTCGGCCGGGCCCCTGTTCCGGTCGGCCGGATAGCGGTCGTCGCCCACCGCAAGAAGGTCCTCGGTGGCGGGCTCGACGAGCTGCGCTCCCGGTTGCGCGGCGCCGGGGTCGAGGATCTGCTCTGGTACGAGGTGCCGAAGAGTCGCAAAGCGCCGAAAAAGGTCCGTAAGGCGCTCAAGAAGGGCGCCGAGCTGGTCTTCGTGTGGGGCGGGGACGGAATGGTGCAGCGCTGCGCCGACGCGCTGGCCGGCTCGGACGCCACCCTGGCGATCCTGCCCGCCGGTACGGCGAACCTGCTCGCCACGAACCTGAACATTCCGGCCGACCTGCCCGAGGCGCTCCAGATCGGGCTGACCGGTCCGCGACGGGCGATCGACCTCGGCCGGCTGAACGGTGAACACTTCGCGGTGATGGCCGGTGCCGGCTTCGACGGCGAGATGATCCGGGACGCGGACCGCCGACTCAAGGACAGGCTGGGCCGACTGGCGTACGTCTGGACCGGGCTGCGGCACGTCCGGAGCGAGACGGCGCGGCTGCGGATCACGGTGGACGGCACCGAGTGGTTCGACGGCGAGGCGAGCTGTGTGCTGTTCGGCAACGTCGGCACGGTCACCGGCGGCATTCCCGCGTTCGACGACGCCCGTCCGGACGACGGCTGCCTGGAGGTGGGCGTGGCGACCGCCAGCGGGGTGCTGGAGTGGGCCCGCACGCTCGGCCAGATGGCGGTGGGCCGGTCCGACGAGTCCCCGTTCGTCCGGATCACCCGGGGCCGGAAGATCAACGTCAGGTTCGCCGAGCCGATGACGTACGAGCTGGACGGGGGAGCGCGGGATCGGGTGAAGCGGCTGAAGGCCCGGGTCGTACCGGCCGGGCTGACCGTCTGCGTACCCGAGTCCCGGCCCGACGAGCCGGCCGTTCCGTAGGCGCCCCGTTCGTCAACTCGCCGGCCGGGCCCAGCGCCGCCAGGCGTCGTCAGCCGGCGGCGGCCGACCCCACGACGTACAACTGCTGCACCAGGCCGGGAAGCGCCCGGTCCACCGCGTCGAGGTACCTGTTCGCGGCGTCACGGAACATCCGAATCAACCGCCCGTGGCGTCCTGTTGCTCCCACGTGGTGATGACCACGCCGACGGCGAAGATCTGCACCGGCAGCGGTAGGCCGGGCAGGTCGGCGACGACGTCCCCGCGCCAGAAACTGGTGCGCTTCGCCGAACCCACCCGCCGGCCTCCGATCTGCAACTCCTGCTCGTTGCTCCAGAGCGACGCGCGCTGGAAGTGGTACGTCTGACCACCGGCCTCGACCGCCCACCGCTTGCGCCCGACCCGGTCCGCCGAGGCGACAGTGGTGTCGGCCGCGTCGAGCAGGGTGTACCGACTGCCCCAGGCGTTGCCGCGCACCTGGTAGTGCTGTCCGTCCAGCTCGAAGCTGCCGCCGGCCTTCCAGAAGGTGCTGTCCCAGGTGGTGACCGTCCGACCATCGACGCTGATCTCGTAACGGCTCTGCCAGACGCTGGCCTTCCGAGCTTCCAACATGCTGCCAGGCTAGCCCGGGTGGACAAGACGGGCAGGTCGGAACCACAGGCATGATCGCGTTGCGACCTCACCATCGACTGTGCCGATCCGTACGACCTGGCGGGGTTCTGGAGCAGGGTGACCGGATGGCCGGTGTCCAAGATAGACGATCCGGGTGCCGCCGAGGTGCTTGTCGAGACGCCCGCACCCGTGCCCGGCATCCTGTTCGAGCAGGGCAGGACCGAGTAGATCAGCCGGGTTCGGGTTCAGGCTCGGTGAGCGTCGCCAGCCAGGCGGCGGGCGCCGTCACGTGCTCCGGGGCGATCCGGGGCGGGCCGCCGAGCGCCCGTCGCCACCCCGGATCGGTGGCGCCGACCAGGGCCCGCCGCCAGGAGACGGCCCGACCCACCCGCGCCACCCGCAGCGCGAGCCGAACCGACCGCAGCAGTTCGTCCCGGTCCCGCAGATCGGTCCACGGTTCGAGGTAGGCGTCCCGAAGCCGGCCCAGTTCCGGCCCGCCCGGCGCGAATCCGAACTGGTTGGCGGCGGCGTTCAGCGTCACGAGCAGGGTGCCGAACGGATGGGCCAGGCAGGCGTCGCCCCAGTCGAAGAACCGCAGCCCCGCGCCGCCGACGAAGACGTTGTCGTCGTGCAGGTCGTCGTGCTGGATCGACGGCGGCAGTCCGTCCGCGGCCAGGTCGGCGCACCAACGGTCGTACTCGGGGATCAGCGTGACCAGCGCGGCCCGGACCGGCGGGTCCAGGGTGACCGTCGGATCGGCCAGCAGGTCGGCCAGGGTCGCCGGCATCCGGTCGGTCCGCAGGTCCGGCAGGCCGAGCCCGACCAGCCAGACGCCGTGCGGGGCCACCAGCCGCTGCAATTCGGCGTACCTCTGGAGGAGGTCCACCCAGTGGTCCGGGTCGGGCCGGTCCGCCGTCGCCGTCCGCAGCGTCGGCCCACCGTCGGGGGAGAGCAGCCAGCCCCGGTCCGGGTCGACCGCCAACGGGGGCACGACGAAGTCCGGCGCCCAGCCCGCCAGCGCCCCCACCACGGCTGCCTCGAACCCGTTGCCCGGTACGTTCGCCTTGAACCACACCCGCCCGACGTTGGTCGGCACCTGGCGCAGAATCGACCAGGCCCGGACCCGGACGGTCCGCACCGGCCCGGTGGTGGTGACACCGACCGCCGCCAGCCGTCCCGCCAGCCACGAATCGCTCTCGGCCCGCCAGTCCGGCGCCAGGCGCTCCTCGGGGGTCGGGATGTCGACAGGCACGACGTCACGCTATCGCCGCCGATCGGGGACACCCAGGGATTTTCCGCCGCCGACGTAGCATGCGTGACGACGGCGAGCGTGACGTGATCGGGAGGCGGCCGTGTCCAGGGAAGTCGGTCGTAAGCTCATCGCCTCGAACAAGAAGGCGCGACACGATTTCGCGATCCTGAAGACGTACGAGGCGGGCCTCGCCCTGCGCGGGACAGAGGTCAAGTCCCTGCGGGCCGGGCAGGCGTCGCTGGTCGACGCGTTCGCCCAGGAGCGGGACGGCGAACTCTGGCTGTACGGACTGCACATCGCGGAGTACGCGTACGGCACCTGGACGAACCACCAGCCTCGGCGGATGCGGAAACTGCTGCTCCGCCGCGTCGAGATCAACAAGATTCTCGACCGGGTACGCGACCCGGGGCTGACGCTCGTACCGCTGTCGATGTACTTCGAGAACGGCTGGGCGAAGGTCGAACTCGGCATCGCCCGTGGCAGGCGCTCGTACGACAAACGGCAGGCGCTGGCCGAACGGGACGCGAACCGGGAGATCGCCCGGGAGATGGGCCGCCACCTCAAGGGCATGCCGAGGCGGAACGGCTGACCCGATTCCCCGGTGACCGGTTCCCAGGTGCTCCGCCGTGCGTAGCGGGTGCCGACTGCGGGTATGGATCAGCGGCATGAGCGAACGAACCAGTGATCGGGTCGAGAACCGGGCCGCCCACCTGCTGCCGGAGGAGCGGGCGGCGGGCAGCGACGATCCCCGGGAGCAGGCGGAGGCCATCCTCGCCGACTCGGACCGGCGGGAGGCGGGCGGCAGCGCGATCGCCGAGTCCGAGCGGCGGTCCGTCGACTCGGCGACGGCCGACTCGGCGGCGCCCGACTCGTTCCTGGAGCGGCGCACCTCGGAGCAGACGGTGACCCCGGAGCCGCCGGACTGACCCCGGTCGAGCCCGCCGGACTGACCTCGGTCGAGCCCGCCGGACTGATCCCGCCGGCCCGTCCCGAATCGCGACAGTCGACTCAGGCCAGCGGAAACTCGTCGAAAAGCACCACCGGCGAATCGGGGTCCCGGGTGTCGAACCGGTACGACCGGACCACCCCGGCGGCCGAGTCCAGGATCGTGAAGACCGTGATGTCGTTGCTGGCCACGTACGGCAGCGGGGCACCGGACGGCCCGGTCAGCGGTGCGACCGTCGGCACGATCGGCGTCAGCCCGCCCGGATCACCCTGCCGGACGAGGTCCGGATCCTCCGGCAGGGTGCGCGAGACGCCGGACGACACGTCGTACGCGCCGTAGCTGTTGCCCACGTTCGAGGTTTCCAGCCAGTTGACCCCGGCCGGGTTCCGGAACCGGTTCCACAGGTGGGCGTGACCGTTGTGCACCAGGTGCACTCCGGTGGCGGAGAAGAGTGGTTCGAGATCGCGCAGGATGTGGTCCTCGGCGAGCGGATAGGCGTACTCCACCGAGCGGACCGCGCCGCTGGCCGGGTCCCGGCGTACGGTCGGGACCGGATCGGTGAACGGCGGTGACGAGTTCTCGCCGAGCCCGTGGCCGGGCTGGTGGAACATCACCACCCGGAACCGGGCCCGACGCGCCTGCGCAGAGGTCAGTTCCCGCTCCAGCCAGCGGTACTGTGCCGAGCCCCGGTGTACCGGCTCGAAGATGAACTGGCCGTGACCCCACCGCGTCGGATCCGCCCGGGTGGCGGCGCCCTCGGAGTACCTGCCCCGCCCCGACGTCACGCCCGGCCGCCAGATCGTCGCCACGAAGAGCGTGACCAGGTGTACTTCGCCGATGGTCCGGGACCACCAGCGAGGCCCGCCCGCCGCACTGCGGGGATACGGAAAAAGCTCCTCGTACGTCGTGACGTTCCAGGACCGGTCCGCCAGCCGGTCCTCGGCGGGACCATCCGGCCCGGCGGCGTCGACCTCGGCGGCGTTCATCTCGGCGGCGTTCACCTCGGACCGGTGCGCCTCGGCCACCTGCCGGGGCTGCGGATCGGTGAACTGGCTCTCCAGGCTGTCCGTCTCGGACCACCGGCCCATCACCTCGTGGTTGCCGATCGCGGGAAAGAGCGGAGTGTGCGGCAGCAGCGGCGCGCCCCGGTAGGTCCGCCCGGCGATCGTGTGCTCCGCCCGCCCCGACATGCTGGCGAAGAAGGCGAGCCCGTTGCCGCAGTCGAACCAGTCGCTGGCTCGGTCCGGGACGTTGACCATGTCGCCGGCCATCAGTACGCCGTCCAGCCGGAAACCCACGGTCTCGGCGACCTTCGCCAGGTTGGCCGGCGTCATCTCCTTCAGCTGGTGGTCACTGGTCAGCAGCAGCCGTACGCCGGCATCCTCGGGGGCCGCCGGAGCGACCGAGTACGCCGCCGTGACGGTGCCCCGGCCGCGATCGTCGACCGACACCACCCGGTACGGCGTACGACCGGCGGCCAGGCCGGTGAGCCGGGCGAGGTGCCGGTACACGGGCCGGGGCGTCACCGCCGCAAAGGCGCGTCCGGGGACCCGTGAGTCGGCGTCCTCCCGGGTCCGGGTCAGCCGGTGGGTTTCCGCCGGGAAGCGCCGCCAGTCCGGCCCGGAGTCCGCTGCCACGGTCGCCGCGTGCACCGCCTGCCGCGCGGTCATTCCGGTCACCCCGGCACCGAGCAGCACGTACTGGCCGGTGCCGGGCTCCTCGGTGTGCCACACGACGTACGCGCTCGACGGGCCGGGGTCGAGCAGGTAGGGCTCGCAGAGCAGGGGACGGCCTCCCGTCCGGTCGGCAGCTCCGGAATCGGGATCCTGCGTCATGGCAGAAGAGTCAACCAGAGGCCCCGCACGGCTTGCGCGCGGATCAGATGGCGGTGGCCCGGAAGACCTTCCAGTCCTCGCCGATCCGGCGCAGTTCGAGGACGACCCGGTTCTGGTCGACCTTCTCGCCTTCGGTGTTGACGTTGCGCCGGTACTGGTTCAGGTAGACCAGTAGCTCGACCCGCTCCGGATCGGCCCGGACCACGCCGCTGGCGGACACCTCGGCGAGCACCACCGCCTGCTCGGAGACGGCTGTCGACTTCAGCGTCGCCGTCGTCGCCGCGTACTCGTCGGCGAAGGGGCCGGTCACGAACGCCCGGCCGTTCGCCACGCTGGCGTCGAAGCTGCGGTAGTCGTAGGAGAAGATCGCCTTGGCGGCCGGTCCGGCGGTGGCCAACGCCTGGCGTACCGCCGAGTCCCGCGCTCCGGTGCGGTGGTGCGCGTACCCGGTGGCGCCGGCCACCCCGATGGCCAGCACGATGGCGACCACGAAAACGAGGCACAGGCGGTTGCCGGTGAATCGGCCGAACCGTCCGAACCATCCGAGTCGGCGTCCGGATCGAGGTCGGTCCGGCTCGGCGTCCGCCCGGTCCGGGCGACCGGCACCGTCCTCGGTCGGGCCCGTTTCGGTACGGCGCCGCAGGCGCAGTCGTCGGGCCAGTGCAGCGGCGGACGATCGCATGGGGGCTTCCTCTCAGCCGACGAACTGTAGTCGGGACACCAGCCAGGCACCGGAGTCGCGGTCCCGGGTCAGGTCGACCTGGATGCGGTAGTGCGCCGCGCGCCCGTCCGGGGCGTGCACGTTCTTGACGGTCGCGTCCACCGCCACCAGCGCCACCGCGGCACGCAGGTCCCCGGAGACCAGGCCGGCGCGCAGCACCGTACCGGTCGACTCGACCTTGTTCTCGATGACCGCCGCGCGCACCTGAGCCTGGCCCCGGGTGAACTCCTCCTTGAACTCCCCCGCGGCGCCGGCCGTGATCCGCTGGAGGTCGCTGTCCACGCTGGAAGCACTGACCGAGACGAAGTTGACCGTCGTCTGCCTCGCGGCGGCCAGGGCCTGCGCCCGCGCCTGTTCCACGGCCCGGTCCTGATACCGCTGGTAGCCGAGGAATCCGGCCAGGGCCAACGTCACACAGAGAGCGGCGGCGAGCGCGATCGTGGTACCCGGCCGGCGCTCCGGCGCGTCCGGGCCGGCCGTCGGTGCCTCCCCCGCGGAGTCGGTGCCGACAGCGGCCCCCCGGTCCGGATCGACCGGCTGCCCGTCGGCATCGACCGGCTGCCCGTCGGCATCGACCGGCTGCCCGTCCGGATCGACCGGCCGCCCACCGGCATCGACCGGCTCCTGGTCGAGCCGTTCCAGGATCGACTCCACCGGGTCCCCCGACTCCGGCAGTCGCCGGGTGACGGTGCGGCGGGCCGGCTGTCGCCGGCGGCGGGCCGACGGTCGTACCCCGCCGCCAGGCGCTCCTGCCTCGACGGGGATCGGCTCCCGATCGTCGCCGCCGGAGGTCGGCTCGACGGTCGGCGTGGCCTTGACCAGTTTCAATCTGCGTTCCTCGCCGGTCGGCATGGGTCGGCTCCTCGGGTTGATCAGGTGTCAGGGCGCCAGGCCGGCGAGCAGAAGTTGCTTCCAGGACTGGTCACCGGCGAGCTGGTACTGCCCGCCGGTCGAACCGAAGGTCAGTGGGGCGC
>NZ_JADPUN010000169.1 GCF_015690345.1 Plantactinospora alkalitolerans
GGCAGGTTGTGCGAGACGCCCTGCAGGCTGATCGCCTCGACCGGCGCGGTGCCGCCGCTGCCGCCGTAGCGGGTACGGGTGTAGCCGGACTGGGGCGTGTCGGTGGAGGTCGGCGTCTGGCTCAGCCCGTGGACGTTCGTCCACTGCTTGATCTCCTCGCCGAAGTTCGGATAGCGCAGGGTCTCGTCGTTCGTGCCGTGCCACAACTGCATCCGGGGCCGGGGGCCCGTGTAACCGGGGTAGGCGTTCCGGACCAGGTCGCCCCACTGCTGGGCGGTCCGGATCACCTGGCCGTTCGCGCATTCACTGTTCCAGGTGGACCCACCGGTGGTGGCGAAGCAACTGTGCGGCACTCCCGCGAAGGCGGCACCGGCGGCGAACACGTCGGGGTAGTTGCCGAGCAGGACGTTCGTCATCATGGCGCCGGAGGAGGAGCCGGTGGCGAATACCCGCGCCGGGTCGGCGTTGTACCGCTGCTGGACGTAGCGGACCATCGACACGATCGACACCGGGTCGCTGCCACCGTCGCGGCGCAGCGCCTGCTGGGAGTAGACGTCGAAGCACTGGCCGCTGCGGGTCGCCGAGGGATAGATGACGATGTACCCGTACCGGTCCGCCAGCGAGGCGAACTGGGTGCCGGAGTAGAACGCCGGGCCGGTGCCGGTGCAGTAGTGCACCGCGACCAGGATCGCGGGCCGCGCCGCGACCCGGTCCGGCACGTAGAGGTGCATCCGGAGATTGCTGGGGTTGGTGCCGAAGTTGGTCACCTCGGTGAGCGTCGCCGCCGAGGCGGGCGTGGCCACCGTGAGACCCAACAGGGCCAGGGCCGCCGCGACCCCCGCCGCGCCGAGCACTTGTACGAGCCGTCTCATCCGGATCCCCTTCCAGTCCACCGGTCCCCCGGCGACGACAGCGGTCGGGCACACCGGAGACCGAAACATTCCGAAGTATCAATGGAAATATTTCTAGGCGCAATACATCGACGATGCCTGATTTAGTGACAGTCCGGCCTGACCCGCGACAACCACTTCCCCGAATCGGGGTCCTCGCTGCTCAGGGTGCGGATAGCGGGGCCGGGACCCGGCCGGGCGGGCGCGGCGGAGCGGTGCTCTCGCGTACGACGAGGTCGGTGGCCAGCTCGATCCGGTGCTGCTCCAGCGGCTGACCGTCGGCGAGATCGATGATCATCCGTGCGGCGGTCGCCCCCATCTGCTCCAGCGGCTGCCGCACGGTGGTCATCGGCGGGCCCGACCAGCGGGTGAAGGAGAGATCGTCGAAGCCGACCACGCTCAGCGCGTCCGGTATCCGGACCCCCGCCTGTCGGGCCGCCTCGTAGACGCCGAACGCCTGGAGGTCGTTGGTCGTGAAGATCGCCGTGGGCGGGTCGGGCAGGTCGAGCAACTCCCGGCCGTCGGCCAGGCCGCCCTCGACGTACAGCCGGCTGATCCGGACCAGTTCCGGATCCACGGGTACGCCCGCGGCGTCCATCGCCGCCCGGTAACCGTCCAGCCGGGCCCGGCAGCACGGCCATTGCAGCGGGCCCGTCAGCATGGCGATCCGCCGGTGGCCGAGGTCGAGCAGGTGCCGGGTGGCGGCGAGCCCGCCGTTCCAGTTCGTCGCCCCGACCGACGGGGTCTGGTGCAGCGGCTCACCGGTCGGATCGACCACGACCAGCGGGATCGACCGCGTCGCGAGTTGCGACTGCTGCGCGACGGTCAGCTCGGAGAAGACCGCGATCACCCCGGTCGGGCGCCGGGTCAACACCTGCTCGGTCCAGGCCCGGCCCGGCGTCAGCCGACCCTGCATCTCGGTCAGTACGACGGCCAGGTCATGCTCCCGGGCCACCTTCTCCACACCTCGGATGATCTCCAACGCCCACAGGCTCTCCAGGGCGTGGAAGACCAGTTCCAGGATGGCGACCGAACTGGACGCCGCCGGCCGGCGGTACTCGTGCTCCCGGAGAATCGCCTCGACCCTCTTGCGGGTCTCCAGGGCCACCCCGGTCTGCCCGTTGATGACCCGGGAGACCGTCGGTGCGGACACCCCCGCCAGTCGGGCGATCTTCGCAACCGTGAGCACCCTGCCACGACCACTGCCACGGGTGGGCTGCGAATCGATGCCGGTCATCGCCGCAGCCTACGCGAAACATCGAGGACGATACCGACCGAAACCGGCGCACGGGTCAGGATCCGGCGCGGCGCACCGACGACGGTTCAGGATCCGGCGCGGCGCACCGACGACGGTTCAGCCGCCGCCGCTGCCGGGAAGGGCGAGCTGGTCGAACCATTCGCGCGCCGCTGCCACACCGCCGTCATCACCGAGGGCCACCATCAGCGCGACCCGCGCCTTCTCCGGGGCCAGCCCCCGGGCCCCGATCGCGCCGATCTTCGCGGCCAGCCCGGCCGGGGCCGGCAGTTCCGACAACCCGACCGGACGGGTCCGGCACCGGGAGGCGACCACCACCGGGATGTCCGCCGCGGTCAGGTCGCCGATCGTCACGAAGAGGTCGACCGGGATGTTGCCCAGCCCCGTGCCCTCCAGTACGACGCCCCGGGCACCGGCGTCGACGACGGTGGTGAGCAGGACCGGGTCGATGCCCGGGTAGGTCTTTATCAGGGCGACGTCGGACTCCGGTTCACCACGCGCCTCCGGCGGCCGGGGCGGCGGGGTACCAAGCATCTCGACCCGGCTGCCGACGACCCGCCCGAGTACGCCGTACGGTGCCGACGAGAAGGCCCGTACGGTGGTGGCGTCGACCATGCTGACCCAGCGCGCGGCGTGCAGTTCGTCGTCCACACAGACCACGGCGCCGGCTCCGGCCAGCGCCGGATCGGCGGCGGCGGCGATGGCGGAGGCCAGGTTGCGGGGGCCGTCGGCGGAGAGCTCGTCCCGGTGGCGCACCGCACCGGTCAGGACGATCGCGGCCCGGGGCGCGGCGGGGCCAGCCATCAGGTCGACGAGGAAGGCCGTCTCCGCCAGGGTGTCGGTGCCATAGCTGATCACCACGCCGTCGTATCCGTCGTCGGTTCCCGCCGCCCGGACGCGTCGGCCCAGGCCCAGCATCGTCGCCGCCGTCACGTCCCAGCTCGGCTCGGCCAGTACGTCCTCGACCACCACCTCGGCGGCGAGCAGATCCCGGGGAAGGGTGTCGAGCAGCTCCGCGCCGGACGCCACCGCCTCCCGACCCGGCCGGGTCGAATAGGCGATGGTGTCCTTGGCCGCGAGCAGCAACACACGGCTGACCATTTCTGACTCCTGCTCCGATCTCGGACGGGAACCGACCGACTACGGCATGTCGGTCAGCAACGGCAGCACCACCAGCAGCACGAACGTCATCGTCGCCACGACGGCGGACCGCACGACCTCGGGCGCGTCCACGGCCGATCAGTCCTCGCCGGTGACGCCGGCTCGTTCCTCCAGCCGCTCGATCCGCGCGACGATCGGCTGGACCTCCCGGGCGACGGCGGCGGCCAGCATGGTCGCGAGTTCCGTCGGCGTCGTGGCGGCGCCCGCCTGCGCGGGCTGCGGCGGGGACTGGGCCTGGGCCCGCAGGTGGACGTAGCCGGCCAGCGCCGCCGCGACCGCCCGTCGGGTGAGTCGGAGTTCGGCTCCCCGAGACCTGAGCAGCTGCCCGGCGACCCCGTCGGGCTCGGCGATCAGCCCCAGCAGCAGGTGCTCACAGCCGACGTAGTTGTGGCCGAACGCGGTCGCCTCGGTGACCGCGAGTTCGAGCGCGTTGGCCGCCGGACTGCTGAAGTGCCGGGACGTGCTGTCGGCGGGGGCGCCGGCTTCGGCCGTCGGCTGACCGGCGAGGTCGCTGGCCAGCCGCTCGGGCTCGATCTCCTCGACCCGGAGCACGTGCAGGGCCAGGTTGCCGCCCTCGGCCAGCACGCCGTCGAGCAGGTGGGCCGTGCCGACGCCCGCCGACCCGTCCACCCGGGACCGCTCGATGCCGAGTTTGACCGCCGCCCGGGCCCGCGGGGTGAAGTGCGGCAGCCGGGTGGCCAGGTCGGAATCGTCGAGATCGCCGAGGCCGGTTTCCCGGATGGCGCTGACCCGCCGTACGGCCTGCTCCAGCGCGCGTTGGCAGACCGCCGAGACCGGTACGCCCGAGGCCCGCACCGCCTCGGCCAGTTCGTCGGGCAGGTAGACGTTGATCTTCGGCATCACGGCCCCTCCACTCGTCCGGCCAGGAGTGCCCTCACTATACCCCCCTTGGGGTTATTGAGTACCCCCATCTCCGATCAGTGCAGATCCGTTTCGTCGTCGGCCACCGGACCACCCAGCTCCCCGGTCCCGTACCCGTCGAGGACCTCCAGCACCCGCCTGCCCCAGCGCTCGTGCGCGGCCTGACGGCTCACTCCCGCCGCCCGCGCGATCAGTTCCCAGGTCACTCCCCAGCGCCGCAGGCCGACGACGCTGGGCAGCGGGTCGACTCCGGCGGTCAGGATGATCCGGAAGTGCAGCAACTGCGCCGCCACCTCGCGCCGGTGGCCGGCATCACCGCCCTGCTCCGCCAGCCACTGTGGACCTCCCGGCACGGGGCGCCCACCGATCAGCAGGTCAGCCTGCCGGCTCGCCTCGTTGACGGCGGCGTTGACGGACGCCGTGACGGCTCCGGCCACATCCACCGCTAGTGCGGTTTCCACTACTTGATCCATAGCTGTCAGGGTAGCCTTGACAAAAGACCGCGTCAAGGTAGGCATGACAAGCTCCCGGCCGCGCCCGGCGAATTGCCTCCGGCACGCGGCCCGGCCGTGCGCTAAGATCGTTTTACGGACCGGACCAGGCCGAGCGGCGCCAGCGAGGCGACGCGGGCCACCAGGACGGTCAAGACGATCCGGAGTGGGCGAATGGCCACGGTAGGGCGGCGAGCTATCCACGCCGAGCTGGGGAACGAGGACAGCGTCCTCGCCTGACCCCCTCGGCCCGGCTCGGCGTACGCCATTTCGGCCCGCCCATCCGTCTTCGCGCGAACGAGCTCCGGACGGACACCGCGAGGACCCGGCACGACCATTCGGCCGTACGGGTTCCGGTGCGCGTTCGCCACCCCGCACGACAAGGCCAGTGCCATGCGATCCTCCGACATCCGCCGGACCTTCCTCGACTACTACACCGACCACGGCCATACCCGGGTCCCGTCGAGTCCGCTGATCCCCGACGACCCCGGGCTGCTGCTCACCATCGCCGGAATGAACCAGTTCAAGCCGTACTACCTCGGCGAGAGCCAGCCACCGCAGCCGCGCCTGACCAGCGTGCAGAAGTGCGTCCGTACCTCCGATATCGACAATGTCGGCCGGACCACCCGGCACGCCACGTTCTTCGAGATGCTCGGCAACTTCTCGTTCGGCGACTACTTCAAGGCCGACACCATCGCGTACGCCTGGGAGCTGTTCACCCGGCACTACCCGCTCGACCCCGACCGACTCTGGATCACGGTGTTCTCCGACGACGACGAGTCGGAACGCCTCTGGCGCCGCATCGGCGTCCGCCAGTCCCGGATCCAACGGCTCGGAATGAGAGACAACTACTGGTCGATGGGCGTACCCGGACCATCCGGACCATCCTCCGAACTCTGCTACGACCGTGGTCCGAAGTTCGGCCCCGAGGGCGGGCCGGCGGTGAACGACGAGCGGTACATCGAACTCTGGAACCTGGTGTTCATGCAGCACCTGCGGGGCGAGGGCGACGGCAAGGAGGACTTCCCGATCCTCGGCGACCTGCCCAGCCGCAACATCGACACCGGGCTCGGCCTCGACCGGCTCGCCGCGATCCTCCAGGACGTCGACACGATCTGCGAGACCGACCTGCTCGCACCCACCCTCGACGTCGTCCAGGAACTCGCCGGACGACCGTTCCCCGGCCACGACGGCAGCCCGGAATCGGTCTCCTTCCAGGTCGTCACCGAGCACGCCCGGTCCTCCGCGTTCCTCCTCGCCGACGGCGTACTGCCGGGCAACGAGGGACGGGGCTACGTACTGCGCCGGCTTCTCCGCCGCGCCGTCCAGCACGCGCACACCCTCGGCATCGAGACGCCGGTCCTGGCGGCGGTCACCGGCAGCGTCGTGGAGAACCTCGGCGGCACCTGGCCCGAACTCGTCGCCGGACGCGCGCTCATCGAGGCAGTCAGCCAGCACGAGGAGGAGAGCTTCACCAGTACCCTGCGCCAGGGCGGGCGCCTGCTCGGCGCGGCGATCGGCCGGCTCCGGGGCACCGACACGACCCGCCTGTCCGGCGAGACCGCGTTCGAACTGCACGACACCTACGGCTTCCCGATCGACCTCACCATCGAGGCCGCGCAGGCGGCCGGACTCACCGTCGACGAGGAGCGGTACGCGGTGCTGCTGGACGAGCAGCGCCGCCGGGCCAGGAGCGGCGGCCGGGGCCGGAGCGCGACGCAGGAGCGACGCCTGGACACCTACCGGCAACTGCTGACCCGGCACGGGCGTACCGACTTCGTCGGCTACACCGACACCGTCGTCGAAACCGAACTTCTCGCCGTACTGCGGGACGGCCGACCGGTGGAGACGGCAGGCGCCGGTGACCGGATCGAACTGGTGCTCGGCCGCAGCCCGTTCTACGCCGAGTCGGGCGGGCAGGTGGGCGACCACGGAAGCGTACGGGCGGCCGACGGAACGGTCGTGGAGATCACCGACACCCGGCACGGCGTCGACGGATTCCACGTACACGACGGTCTGGTACGGCACGGCGAGGTCCGGCCCGGCCTGCGGGTCGAGGCCTGCGTCGACGGCGATTGGCGGGCGGCCGTCGCCCGGTCCCACTCGGCCACCCACGTGCTGCACGCCATGCTGCGGCGGGTGCTGGGCGACCACGCCCGGCAGCAGGGCTCCCTCGTCGCACCCGGACGACTGCGGTTCGACTTCGCCCACTTCTCCCCGGTCGAACCGGCCGCACTCGACACCATCGGCACCCTGGTCAACGATTACCTGCTGGACGATCCCGAGGTACGGGTCTGGCACGCGAGCCGGGCCGAGGCCGAGGCGGCGGGCGCGACCGCCTTCTTCGGCGACCGGTACGGCGAGCAGGTCCGGATCATCGACATCGGCGACGCCTCCCGGGAGCTGTGCGGCGGCACCCACGTCGGGCACGGCACCCAGGCCGGGCCGGTCCGGATCGTCGGCGAGTCCTCCGTCGGCGCCGGACTGCGCCGGATCGAGGCGCTGACCGGCCGGGACGCGCTGCGGTACGCCGACACCGAGCGGCGGCTGCTCGCCGAGGTCGGCAAGCTCGTCGGTGCCCGACCGGACGACCTGCTTCCGACCCTGGCCAAGCGGCTCGGCGCGCTCGCCGAGGCGGAGGAGGCGCTGCGCCGACACCGCCGGCACGAACTCGACGCGATCGCCGGATCGCTGCTCGGGCAGCGTCGGGCGGTCGGCAACGGCTGGCTGGTCAGCGCGCTCCGCGACGACCTCACCGGCTCCGAACTGCGGTCGGTCGTGCTCGACATCCTGGCGCGGTGCCCGGACGACGAGCCGACGATCGTCGTACTCGCGGTCGTGGACGACGGAAAGGCGCAGCTCACCGCCGGGTTCAGTACCGCGTTGCCGGGCCGGCGCGGCCAGGCCCGAGACGTACTCGTCGAGGCGGCTCGGCTGATCGGCGGCGGGGCCGGCGGCACCGGCAACCTGGCCAGCGCGGGTGGCCGCCAGACGCACCGGATCGGCGAGGCACTGACCCGGGCCGAGGCAGCGGCCGCCGAACGGCTCACCCAGACCTGACGCTCTCGTGATCACGTGAGGTCCGGCCGGTCCGGGCAGGCCGGACTTCACGTGATCAGCGGGCAGCGGTCGGCGGTCGGCGACGCGGACTCAGCGGCGGGCGTGGCGGAGGGTGGTGACGAGGAGGGCGGTACCGAGCAGGGCGAGTGCGAGCGTGCCCACCACCAGTGGTGCGGGCCCGGCCGGACGAGCGTCGACGCGTACCGCGCCCATGAAGTCGAGCGCGGCGATGCCGTTCAGCACCGGGTACCAGAGTGCGAGGTAGCCGACCTGGAAGAGCCGGTGGGTACGGCTCAGCACCCCGGACGCCAGCGCCAGCGACGGCACGAAGAGCAGTCCGGCGCCCCAGGCCGCCAGCCCGGCGGCGTCCTGGTCGAGCAGCATCCGCAGCATCGGCACGAACCCGGTCAGCCCGGCGATGGCCAGTCCGGCGACCCATTCCGCCAGCATCCGCCGCCGGACTCCGGAACAGGCGCCGAGCAGCGCGTCCACCCCGTACTCGTGGCGTTGGGTGCCCAGCCGGGACCAGAGCAGGACCGGCCAGATCCAGGCCAGCGGCAGGATGACCGCCGGTACGGCCGCGATCGGCGCCACGGCCCCGGCGATGCCGAGCAGTCCGGTGCCGAGCCACCACCAGCGCGAACCGGACCGGCGCAGCACCCGCACCTCCCCGGCGACCAGTCGACCGAACCCGTCCACGGCACGGAGTCCGCGACCGTGGGCCGGGCCCTGGTGGGAGGCCAACCAGGACGGCACCGTCCCGCCCCTCGGCGTCCGGGGTGCGTCGACCACCACCGTCCCCGGCGCCCCCACCAGCGGCATCCCCGTCAACGGCATGCCGAACGGCGGCGTCCCCGTCAACGGCGTCCCCGTCAACGGCATGCCGCGCGGCGGCGCCATCCCGGGCGGCGGCTGGGGCAGTCCGGCGGTGGGCTCCGGATGCCGACGGGTACGGGTCCGCGCCGGGTCGAACCGGCCGAACCAGAGCACCGGCAGCACCGCTATCCCGGCCGCGACCAGGATCAGCAGCAGCCGCTGCGCGACGAACCCGAGGTCGGCGTCGGCACCGGACCACTCGAATGTCCGAAGCGGATGGTCGAGGTACATCAACCCCAGGCTGAACTCGCCGTCGACCGGCTTGATCTGCTCGGCGGCGACGCTCTCCCGCAGTGACCGGGCCACCCACTGGGTGCCGAATCCATTCAACGGGGCATCGGGCTCCTGCCCGACGACCATCCCGACCATGGCGAGGAAGAACCAGACGATGTTGCCGAACCCGCCGCGCAGCGGGCGTACCGAGTCGAACAGCACCGCCATCGCGGCGGCGAACGCCAGCACGGGAACGGTGAGCAGGCCGAACGGCATCAGCAACGCGACCGGGTCCACCGCACGGTCCTCGCCCCGGGCCAGTTGCATCACCAGGCCGGTCGCCGCGAGCACCCCCGCCATCGAGCCCAGCACCAGCAGATTGCTGAGGAACTTGCCGAACAGGTAGCCGGAGCTGCGCAGCGGGGTCGCGGCGAGGAGCTGCCCCACACCCGTGCGCTCGTCCCGGACGACGGCGCCGCGTACGACGTAGAAACCGGCGAACGTCAGCCAGAGTGCCCCGGCCAGCGCGGTCACCGTGCCGACGTAGGCGCTGTTGTACACGCCCCGGTAGTCGGCGGCGTTCACTACCACCCAGCGGCTGTCGACCTCCGGCACCGCCAGATAGCCCAGTCCGACGGCGGTGGCCAGCACCACCACGTACGCCGGTCGACGCACCCGCTCGCGGAAGTCGGCCACGGCGACGGCGAGCGGCCCGCGTACCGTCATCGGGACGCCGTCCACGGCGCGCCGTGGTTCGACTGACCCGGCTGGTGGATGGCGTCGAGATAGGCGTCCTCCAGATCGGGTGGAACCGGGGTGGCCGCCGGACCGGGTGGATCCGGCGACAGCACCCGGACCCGTACGCCGGACGGCGTCCGCACCATCGCGCTGACCACGTGCCGTGCCTGGATCCGGGTGGCCTCGGCGGGGTCGACCAGGACCTCCCACACCCGCCCCGCGCTCGCCCGGAGCAGTTCCTCCGGAGTACCCCGGCGGCGGATCCGGCCCTGGGCGACGATGGCGATGTCGGCGGCCACCGACTCGACGTCCGAGACGATGTGCGTGGAGAGTACGACCACCCGGTCGGCCGCCAGCTCGCCGAGCAGGTTACGGAACCGGACCCGCTCCTCGGGGTCCAGCCCGGCGGTGGGCTCGTCGACCACCAGCACCCGTGGGTCGGCCAGCAGGGTCTGGGCGATGCCGACCCGGCGCAGCATCCCGCCGGAGTACTTCCCCAGCGGCCGCTTTCCGGCCCCGGTCAGGTTGACCAGCTCCAGCAACTCGTCGATCCGGGCCCGGCCGGTCCGGGCCGGCAGTCCCTTGGCCGCGGCGAGGTAGCCCAGGAACTCCCGGGCGGTCAGGTTCGGATAGACCCCGAAGTCCTGCGGCAGGTAGCCGAGACATCGGCGCAGCAGGTCCGGCCGGGCCAGCACGTCGACGCCGTCGAACGTGACCTGCCCGCTGCTCGGTCGGGTCACGGTGGCGGCGATCCGCATCAGTGACGACTTGCCCGCCCCGTTCGGTCCCAGCAGACCCAGTATTCCGGCGTCGAGTCGCAGCGTCACCCCGTCGACCGCCCGATGGCCACCCCGATAGATCTTCACGATGTCGCGCAGTTCGAACACGTCCCGCTCCCCCATTCCTGCTCGATCCCGGGCTCGGTTCCGGCTCGGTTCCGAAACCAGGCTCGGCTCGATCCCGGGCTCGGTTCCGGCTCGGTTCCGGAACCAGGCTCGGCTCGGCTCGGCTCGGCCCCGGACCGGCCCCGGACCGGACCGGCTCCGGGTCTCGGTCCGGCCGGACGAGCAGACCATTCGGACCGTCCCCGGGGCACGGGGCGCAGCCACCGGATCCGGGGTGGGGCTGGGCATACCTCCGGACTATCCCCAGCCGGATGGGCCGCACCCAGCCCGCCGGTTAGCGTGGTGGTCGTGTCCCGGCGGAACCCTCGTACGCTGCTGGAATCGGTCACCCGAGGCCGGTTTCTGCTGACCGGCTGGCCCTGGCGGGCCCTGGCGCACCTGCTGACCACCCCGCCGGTAGCGCTCGCCTGCGCGGCGACGCTCGGGCTGCTGGCCATGCCGTGGCTGTTCCTGCTGAGTCGGGGCACCGAACTGGCCCGCCTGCCGCTCGGCGTGCTGGCGTTTCTGCTGGTGCTCGGGGCGGTTCTGCTCGCCGGGTTCGGGCCGCTGGTCGCGGTGCCGCTGGGCGGGCTGGAACGGGTCCGGCTACGGCTCGTCGACTCCCGCCCGGTCACCTCCGGGCACCGCACGCCGTCCGCCCCGGACCCGTGGTCCTGGTTCCGGACCCGCTACACCGAGCCGGCCACCTGGTTGGCGCTCGGCTACGCCGCCCTGATGGCGACGGTGGCACTGCTGCTCTCCTGCGCCATGCTGGCGCTGCTGCTCCTGATCGGGGTGCTCGTCGCCAGTCCGCTGCTGGTGGGGAGCGGCGAGGGCACGATCTCCATCGGCATCGCCGAGGTCGACACCGTCGGGCAGGCGCTGCCGTACGCGCTGCTCGGGCTGGCGTTGCTGGTCGTCGTGCCGTACCCGATGGCGCTGCTGGCCGGCGCGCACGGCCTGCTGGCCCGGGCACTGCTGGCCGGCGGTACGCACGTGCGGCTGCGTACCGAACTGGTCGAGGTGTCCCGGTCCCGGGCGCGGTTGGTGGACGCGTTCGAGGCCGAGCGCCGCCGGATCGAGCGCGACCTGCACGACGGGGCCCAGCAACGGCTGGTCAGCCTCACCCTGCAACTCGGGCTGGCCCGGGTGGAGATCCCCGCCGGCTCTCCCGGGGCGGCGGCGGTGGCGGACGCCCACGAGCAGGCAAAGGTGTTCATGATGGAGTTGCGGGAACTGATCCGGAACATCCATCCGAAGGTGCTCACCGACCGCGGCCTGCCGGCGGCGGTACGCGACCTGGCCGACCAGTCGGCGGTTCCGGTGACCGTCGACGCCGAACTGCCCGGACGGCTGCCGAACGCGGTGGAGGCGACCGCGTACTTCGTCGTCGCCGAGGCGCTGACCAACATCGCCAAGCACAGCGGCGGCACCGCCGCGCGGGTCTGGCTGCGCCAGCGGAACGATCTGCTGACCCTGGAGGTCCGCGACGACGGGCGGGGCGGGGCCGATCCGGGGCTGGGCACCGGGTTGACCGGGCTGGCGGACCGGGTCGCGGTGATCGACGGCAGAATGTTGCTGTCCAGCCCGCCCGGCGGGCCGACCCTGCTACGTGTGGAGCTGCCGTGCAGCCGCAACGACCCGTGATCCGGGTGGTCCTCGCCGAGGACGGTGTGCTGCTCCGCGAGGGACTCGTCGGCCTGCTCGGCCGGTTCGGCTTCGAGGTCGTGGCCGCCGTCGGGAACGCCGAAGCCCTCGCTACGGCCGTCGCCGCACACGCACCGGACCTGGTGCTGACCGACATCCGGATGCCACCGGACTTCACCGACGAGGGGCTGCGGGCCGCCGTGGAACTGCGCCGTGCCCATCCGGGGCTGGCCGTGGTCGCACTGAGCCAGTACGTCGAGCAGAGCTACGCCGCCGACCTGCTCGACACAGGCGGTGGCCGCCGGGTGGGCTACCTGTTGAAGGACCGGGTGGTCGACGTGCCGGAGTTCGTCGACGCGCTGCGCCAGGTCGTGGACGGCGGCACCGTCGTCGACCCCGAGGTGGTACGCCGGCTGCTCCGCCGGCAGCGGGATCCACTGGCCCGGCTCTCCGCCCGGGAGCGCGAGGTGCTGGCGCTGGTCGCCGAGGGTCGCTCGAACGCCGCCATCGCCCGGGTGCTGGTCGTCTCCGAGGCGGCGGTGGGCAAGCACGTCGGCAACATCCTCGCCAAGCTCGACCTGCCGCCGACCGAGGACACCAACCGCCGGGTCCTGGCGGTGCTGGCGTACCTCACCGGGCAGCGGTGAGCCGCCGGAGGTAGCGGGTCAGATCTGGCCGGGGTAGAAGCCGTGCCGGGACAGTGGGCCGATGAGCTGCTGTTCCTCGTAGGCGAAGTGCGACAGCAGGGTGTCGGTGAGCAGGTCGATCGCCTCGGTGATCGGGCCGTAGTCGGTGGGGTTGCGGGCGAGGTGCACCAGCGCGTCGTCGATCCCCTCCAGCACCTCGTGGATGGCCAGATGCTCCTCGTGCAGCCGGTCCAGTACGGCCGACAGGTCGCGCTGGCTGCGGCGCAGGTGGGGAAAGATCCCCTCGCTCTCCATGGTGTGGTGGTTCGTCACGGAGCGACACTGCGCCTGGCAGACCCCGCCGAGGGTCCAGTCGTTGGCCCGGATCGTCATCACGTTGATCTGGCTGCGCGCGTCGCCGAGCCGCGCCGTACCCTCCTTCACCTGCTGGAGGATGTCGCGCATCTGGGCCAGTTCCGCCCGGTAGTGGTCGTGTACGTCGACGAGGTGGCGGCCGGCGTACAGGCCGTGCCGGGTGAAGGTGACCTCCGGGGGCGGCTCGGCCGCGATCGGCCGGGTCTCCTCGTTCAGCACACTCTTCGGGCTGAGCCGCTCGGTCGGCGCGGCGCTCGGCACGATGCCGGTACGCCGGGTCAGCCAGTCGTTCTCGGTGGTCATGGCCTACCTTTGCGATCTTCCCTGGAGAGGTGATTGTCCGTCGGCGGCTTTTCTCCGCGAGGAGCCACCGGCGACTCCTCCGGTACCAGCTAGGCGAGGAGCCGCAGTACCAGGGCGGCGACGGCGGCCAGCAGCAGCGGCAGCGGCGCGCTCACTCCCTTGGCGTCACCGGCCCGCAGGTGCGCGACGACGGCCCCGACGAAGTAGAGGATCACCCCGATCGCGGCGGCGACGCCGAGCGGCGCGAGCCAGATGCCGGCGACGAGCCCGACGGCTCCGGCGATCTCCAGGGCGGCCAGCGGCGGGAACCAGTTCAGTGGCACGTTGGCCCGTTGCAGGCCGGTGGTGACCCTCTCGTTCCGGGTCAACTTGCCTCGGCCGGACAGCAGGAGGACGGCGGCGAGCCACGCCGCCACGATGATGTACCCGATGAACATGGGGGCTCCTGGGGGGTGGATTGCGGGGGCCCGGCCACGGTATCAGATAGTCGTGAAGACTCGATGATTAATGCACAACGACTATTTGTTGCTGGTAGCATCCTGCCATGAGCCGAGGCAGCAGGCGGTCTGGAGAGGCCGAGCGCACCGGCTTCCTTCTCGCCCGGCACGGCGGCATCGCCAACGCGCGGCTGCGCCAGGCACTCGGCCTGGCCGGGCTCACCCCCCGGCACGGAATGACGCTCACCCGGCTCGCCGAGACCGGCTCGATGACCCAGCAGAGCCTGCTCGACATCCTCGGCGTCGACGCCAGCGTCCTGGTCACGCTGCTCAACGAACTCGAGGACGAGGGCCTCGTCCAACGGCGCCGGGATCCGACGGATCGACGCCGGCACATCGTCGAAATCACTCCCGCCGGTTCGGCCGCGCTCGATAAGGTGGACGCCGCCGTCGACCAGGTCGAACGCGACCTGTTCGCGACCCTCACCGCCGAGCAGGTCGGCCAACTGCACGAACTGCTCGCCCGGGTGCGCACCTCGGTCAACGACCCGGCGTGCACGGAGGACTGACCGGCCCGATCACCAGATCACCCGATCAGCAGGAGGCGCCCGTGGCGAGCTGGCGAGACATCGAGCAGGACGCTCCGGACTTCGCGGCGCGGGTCCGGGAACGGTTCGGCGCCGGTACCAACAAGACCATCGCCACGCTCCGCCGCGACGGATCACCCCGGATCAGCGCCTCGGAACTCGAGTTCAGCGACGGGGAGATCACCCTCGGCATGATGGGCGGTTCGATGAAGCTGCTCGACGTCCGGCGGGACCCCCGGATCGCCGTACACAGCCCGACCATCGAGCCACCCGCCGACACCCCGGAGAGCTGGCCGGGGGACGCCAAGCTCGCCGGCACGGCCGTCGCGATCGACCCGCCGGCGGACAATCCGCACGAGGGTGCCGGGTTCTTCCGGATCGACATCACCGAACTGGTGCTCACCTACGTCGGCACCCCCGCCGACCACCTGGTGATCGAGTCGTGGCATCCCGACTCCGGCTGGCGGCGCCGAACCCGCCGCTAGGACCGTTCGATACGAGCGGCGAGGTCGCTCGCCAGCCGGCGGAGATCCTCGTCGAAGGCCGCGTCGGCCTCCCCCGCGAGGTCGTACTCGAGGCGATCGAGCAGCCGCAGCAGGCGGGCGACGGCCTCGTTGTACGCGTCGGCCCCAGCCTCGGCGTCGGCCTTGGCCCCGGTCCCAGCCCCAGCCTCGGCCCCAGTCCCAGCCCCGGCCCCGGCCTCGGCCTCGGCCTCGGCCAGCTGTGCGAGGGTGCCCAACAGGCGGTGACCGCCCCGCTCCGCGCGCAGCGTGCCGTTCATGATCTGGGCACAGATGCTGGCGCTGGCCAACCGGGCGGCACGCCCCGGATCCGGCTCCGGTATGCCGAGTTCGACGAGCATGTCGCGGAGCATCCGCTCGGCGGCGTACGGCGGCAGGGAGACCGCCGACGCGATGGCGAGCCGCACCGTCGACTCCCCGTCCACGTCGGCCGCCAGCAGGTCACAGGCGAGCATCACCGCCTCGGTGGGCTCGACGTCGTCGACGACCAGGTGGGCGTAGGCCAGTTCCGTACGCCGGTGCAGATCGGATCTCAGCTCCACGTTCCACGCTCCCGTCAGGTGGCGAGATACGTCCCGTGTCCCCGTACGACGAGCGGGCCGTCGAAGACGAGGACCTCGTTGACCAGGCCACCCTTCTGGTTCCGGTAGTTGATGACCACCGTATCGATCCCGACGTAGGTGGCCACGACCTCGAACCGCAGGTCCGGAAAACGCCGGAGCCCCTCGGCCCAGTACGCCCGCAGCGCCGCCTTGCCCCGCACCACCCCGTCCGAACCCTCGATAAGCTGGGCCGCGACCGGAGAGGTGAAGACCACGTCGTCCGCGTAGTGCGCCAACATGCTCTCCAGGTCGTGAGCGTTCCAGTCCCTGACCCAGCCGTCGACGAACCCCTGAATGGCTGTTCTGTCCATGGTCCGATCATCACGTACCGGTCCGCACTTCGTCGTCCCCACGGCGGGCGGTCAGTCGGGAGCGAACAGGTGAGCGTGCTTCCGTTCGCGGTCGACGTCGCACACCGGGCCGGGGCGATCCTCGCCGAACTGCGCGGCCGGGTCGACGTCGAATACAAGAACGGTGTCGAGCCGGTCACCGAGGCCGACCTCCGCTCGGACGCACTGATCCGCGAGGCGGTCGCGGCGACGTACCCGGATCATCGGGTGCTGTCCGAGGAGGGTGCCGGACCGGCGGACCTGGCTGGCCCGGTCTGGGTGGTGGACCCGATCGACGGCACCGCGAACTACGCCCGAGGTCATCCGTACGTCGCGGTCTCGATCGCGTACGCGGTCGACGGCGTGGTCCGGGCCGGTGTCGTACACGCGCCCTTCCTGCACGAGACCTTCACCGCGACCCGGGGTTCCGGTGCCCGGCTGAACGGCGTGCCGATCCGTCCGAGCGATCCGCCAGACCTGCGACGGGCGATCGTCAGCACCGGCTTCCCGCATTACAAGGCAGATCTCGACCCCCTGGTGGAGCGGGTCCGCCGGCTGCTGGCCGGCTGCCAGGACATCCGCCGGGCCTCCTGCCCCAGCCTGGACATCTGCTACGTCGCCGCAGGGCGGCTGGACGCGCACACCGAGTCGCTGGCGCCGTGGGACGTCGCCGCGGCCGGACTTGTCGCGGTCGAGGCGGGCGCGGTGCGCAGTCACCTCGAACCGGACGACTTTCCGCCCGACCTGGCCGGCAACGGCTTCCTGGTCGCCGCGCCGGCCATCCACGGTCCGCTGGTCCGGCTGCTGGGCGGACCGCCGCGGACGAGGGCACCTGGATGACCACCTCCGGGTGGGGCACGGCGCACATGACGCCGCGCCGGGCGGCCACCCCACCGGTACGGTTGGGCGATGCCGGACTTCCCGCCCATCGAGGCCGACGGCCGACCCTCCGATTCGGACGGTCCGTCCTCCTATGTGGTCACCGGAGGCGGCCGGGGCATCGGGCGCGTCCTCGTCGAGCGTCTCCTCGGCGGCGCAGACCATGTCGTGGTGATCGAGCGTGACGCCGCCGCGCTCGACTGGATGGCCGACCATCCCGCCGCCGGGCGGCTGGTCGGGGTGAGGGGCGACGCCGCCGACGAGGCCGTCACCGAGCACGCCGCCGATGCGGCGAGCACCGCCGGACGGCTGCGCGGCTGGGTCAACAACGCGGCCGTCTTCCGGGACGCCTCGATCCACGACACACCGGCCCGCGAGGTGCTGGACCTCATCGCGGCCAACCTGGACGCCACGGTCGTCGGCTGTGGTACGGCGATCCGCCGCTTCCTCGCCGCCGGCACCCCGGGCGCGATCGTCAACGTCTCCTCGCACCAGGCGCAGCGGGCGGTGCCGGGCTGCCTGCCGTACGCGACCGCGAAGGCGGCCGTCGAAGGGCTGACCCGGGCGCTCGCCGTGGAGTACGGCCGGCACGGCATCCGGGTCAACGCGGTCGCCCTGGGCTCGATCGAGACCGAGCGCTACACCGACCTGCTGGCCCGACAGGACCCGGCCGGAGTTGAGCGGATCGAACGCGACATGCGGCTGCTCCATCCGGTCGGCCGGGTGGGCCGTCCCGCCGAGGTCGCCGCGACGATCGCACACCTGCTCTCTGCCGAGGCGAGCTTCGTCACCGGGGTCGTTCTGCCGGTGGACGGCGGGCGATCGGCACTGGGCCAGGATCCCGAGGCGTAGTCCCGCGCCGGGTCAGCCGGCCCGCGCCGCCCGCCAGCGCCGTACCGGGTGTGGCCGCCGGACAGCCTCGCCCGACGAACCACGGGGCGACCCATCCGGGCTCGGCGTCGGCGGCAGCCAGCGTCGTACCTGCGCCGTCCGGCTGGCCGCGGCGAACGCCTCCTCCCGCAGACTCCGGGCCGCCGCCGCGGCGACCTCGGCGTCCCGCCACGCCGCCCGCTCACGCTCCGCCGCCGCCGCGTGCGCGGCCAGCAGGCTGTCCCGGGCCGCCCGGCGGAGCACGATCTCCTGCTCGGCCGGATGCCGCCGGGGATCCCAGCCGTTGCGGTTCGCCAACGCGTCACTCAGTTGCAGCACCGACAGTTCCTGCCGGGTGGCTGCCGCCATCGCGGCGCGGTGCAGGTAGCGCTCCCGATCGGCGTACTCGGCAGGGGTGCGCGGAGTACGGGGCTCGGGAAGCACCGCGGCTGCGGCGACCCGTCGCGCGGCGGCATCCGCGGCCTCGTACGCCTGCCAGGCCGTCTCGGCCTCCTCCTGCGCCGCCAGCCACTCGTCCCGGCGCCGGCGCGCGGTGACGGCCGACCGCTCGGCGGCCACGGTCACCTCCTCGGCATAGCGGTTGAGCTCGGCCGCCCGGACCGCCAGCCGCTCGCGGCGTCCCTCGGCGTCCCGGGTCGCCACGTCGTAGCCGGCCCCGGCCTGGCGACCGGTCACGTCACGGCCCGTCTCGTCCCGCCGTGGACGGACGACGAGCGCGATGCCCCCCGCCAGGGCGAGCCCGATCAACACGAGCCAGATCGTGGCGGCTTGGGGCACGTTGATCAGGAAATTGAACAGCACCTTCTCCATCAGGAAACCTCACAGGGTGGCCGATGCGAACAGGGTCGACGGATCCGGACCGGACACGGTCAGGGGCGACCGGTCCTCACCCCAGTGGCGGTGCGCGCGATCCGATCACTCTCGGGTACGCGTCGCCGGCCGGTCGCGATCCCGCGCCGGTCCCCGGCCGCACCGCTGACACGCCGGCATCGCCGGCAGCCCGGGCGTCGAGCCTGGCCGGAACTCCGGCATCCGCCGTCAGGTCCCCGGCATCGTCGGTCGGAACCTCGGCCGCCACCGCCGTCGGGTCACCGGTGGGCGCCTCGACTTCCACAATGGAGACATCCACGGTGGACGACGTTCCGGCGGCCGCCACGGCGTCGGGCCGGGACTCGGCCGCACCGGGGGTGCCCGGCAGGCCCGTCCGGGCCGCACCGCCGCCCAGCAGCAACGCCATCAGCACCAACGCGGTCACGAACCGCACCGAGCGGCACGCTACCCACCAGACGGGGCGGACCAGCGCGACGGGAACCACGACACCCAACCTACTCCTGGTCGGCGGGAACCGCTCGGCGAGCCCGGGCGCCTTCCCCCGGCGACCGGCGGGCCGGGGACGTTACGCCACCAGGGGCCGGACCGGAGTTACGCCGTCAGCGGAGCCGGCCCGGGGCGGTGGGCAAGCCGGCCGGGCGGCGTTCATGCTGGGGCCCATGACGGAGCGGGGAATCGTACTGTGGCTGCCGGGCGGCGGCTGGCGTGGATGGTCGGACGAGGACGGCTCGGCACTGGCGGAGCACGGGCTGACGGTGGTGCAGGGCCGCTACCGGCTGACCGACGAGGCCCAGTGGCCGGCACAACTGGCCGACGTCCGGGCGGCCGCGCGGGAACCGCAGGCGCGGGCCCGCGCGGCAGGTGTGCCGTTCCTGGTGGCCGGTGACTCGGCCGGTGGCCACCTGGCGCTACAACTCGGGCTGCGCGGCGTCGCCGGGGCCGGCGACGTGGACGCCGTGCTGGCGTACTGGCCGCCGGTCGATCCGCTGGCCGAGGACTGGCTCCGTGCGCTCCCAGGCCGGGGCGGCGACAACCCGTGGGTGCCGCTGCTCGGTCACCCGGCGGCGGCGGACGATCCGACGACGGTGGACGCCATCCCGACGACCCATCTGGGCAACCAGGTGCCGGTGCTGCTGGTGCACGGTGCCCAGGACGAGGCGGTGCCGGCGAGCCAGAGCGTCACGCTGACCTCGGCTCTGCTCCGGGCGGGGCATCCGGTGCACGCGCTGGTCACCCACGGCGGGCACGCGTTGCCCTTGGACCGCCCGGACATCCGGGCCGTCACCGCCGCCTTCCTCGACGCCTGCCTGCCCGGCTGACATCCACCTGCCCCGCCGAGGGCAGCCACCGTCCCCACCCAGGGCAGCCACCGTCCCGCCGAGGGCAGTCACCTGCTCAGCGGGCCAGCGCCTCGAGCCGGGGCACCAGGTCCGCCGGGGCGGGCATCGCCGCCATCTCCCGGCGTACCTCCTCGGCGGCGGCCGCCAGTGCGCGATCGGTGACCAGCCGCTCCAGCACCGCCGAGGTGATGTCCCGTTCGGCCACGGCGAGCCCGGCACCCCGGGCCGCCAGCAGGGTCGCATTGTGCCGGCGGTCGCCCGGCCCGGGCAGCGCGAGCTGCGGTACGCCGGCGGCCAGCGCGCCGAGCACCGAACCGGCGCCGCCGTGGTGCACCACGCCCGCGCAGTTCGGCAGCGCCTCGTTGATCGGTATCCAGTCGACGGTACGGACGTTGTCCGGCAGCGACCCTCGACGGAGTATCCGACGGTCGGGGCGGACCAGTACGAACTCGGCGTTCACCCCGGCGGCGGCCCGGACGACGGCCGTCATCACGTCACCTCCGCCCGGTCCGGCGACCGTGCTGCGGCTGACCAGGATCCGGGGTCGGTCGCCGGGCTCGCGCAGCCAGTCCGGCAGCTCCCCGACCCCCCGGAACGGCACTCCACGCATGGGTTCGCCGGCCCGCTCGCCCACCACGCTGGGCGGCGCGATGGTAAGGGTGGCGGCGTTCGGTCGCAGGTCGCCGATCCCGCTGCGGTGCTGGGCTCGGACCAGCCGCGCGGCCGTGACCCGGACCAGTTCGGCACCGTCGAACAGCGAGTTCTCGTGCAGCACCGCCGGTACGGCACGACGGGCGGCGGCGAGCGCACCGGCCACCGCCAGCGGCTCGTACACGACGAGGTCCGGCTGCCACCGGTCGGCGAGGGTGACCACGCCGTCGGTCAACTGGTCGTTGGCCGCGCCGAACAGCAGTGCCACGCCACGCGTACCGGCCCGGCCGGCCAACTCGGCGCGGGCGATCAGCGGATGTCGCAGCATGACCCGGCGGGCGATGCGGTCGAACCGGAGCGCCGGGGCGACGTCGGAGACCGGCAACCCGGTCCGGCGTACGTCGAGCCCGTCCCCACCGGTGGCGAGCAGCACCTCGTGACCCGCCGCGCGCAGCGCCTCGGCGAGCGGCACCATCGGGAACACGTGTCCGAGCAACGGCGCTGACGCGAAGAGCACCCGCATGCCGGTCAGCTTAGTGATCGTGGCGACGTCCGGCGCGCTCCCGCGACGGCGACGAACCCGAACAGTCCGAGCAGTGACGCGGCCACCTGCACCGGGACCGCCCCGGCCGGATCGCCTGCGGCGACGGCGACCAGCGTCGGCAGGGTGCACAGCAGGCCGAGGTCCCATCCGGTGACCAACCGGTGCAGCGGTCCGGTCGGCACCATCCCCATCGGGGTGACCACCGGCGGCAGTTCGTGCCGGACCGCTCCGCGCCGGGCCGCCCGCAGCGCGCCGACCGCCAGTGCGGGGCCGGACACGGCACCGAGCAGCAACCAGTGCACGGCGTTCCCGGCCGTCGAGGCGGCGAGCAGCGCCAGTGATCCGGCACCCCACGCCGTACCGACGACGGTGGGCAGGATCGACCGGACGGCCAGCAACCTGCGCCCCGGCAGGCCGAGCAGCCGGGCCAGGGCGGGCAGATCACGGTCTCGGCGGGCATTGTCGGTCACCGCGCCCACCGCGAGAAGTCCGGACAGCAGCCAGGCTCCGGCCAGCAGCGGCCCGGGGCCGGTGACCCCGGCGAGCAGGGCGGGCGGCAGCGCGGCGACCGAGATCAGGGCCAGTCGGTCCGGCGACCGCCGCAGTGCCAGGACATCGTGCGCGAGGACGGCGAGCCGGGCCGGCAACCGGGGTAGTCCGGTACGTCGGGGCGAGCGACGGGCCCAGCGGCGTTCCTCGGTGACCCGGGCGGCGGTGCCGAGGTCGAGCGTGACGACACCGGACGAGAGCGTTCCGGCGAAGGCACCGCCGGTGGCGAGACCGGCCAGTCGTACCCGGTCGAGCCGGACCAGCGCGGCGCCGGCGACCGCGGCGGCCAGCACCCCGGCGGTGCCCAGCGCCGCCGGCGACATGCCGTCGGCTGCCGCCTGCGGCCAGGCCCACGGCCCGAACCAGCCTCCGACGGCGATCCGGGCCGGCAGGTCGAACACGGTCAGGGCGGCCGCAGCGGCGCCGAGCAGCAGCGCGGACCGGTCCAGCAGCGCGGCCGACCCCTCGGTGAAGGTCTGCGTCAGGGTGGCGAGCCCGCCGACGAAGAGGCCGGCGATCCCGCCGGCCAGGACGACGAGCAGGCCCATCGGCGCGACCAGCGCCCAGGCCACGAACGCGCCGTGCAGCAGGCCGAGGACCGTGGCGAGGCCGAGCACCACTGCCGCGGTCGGCCACAGCAGGCCGCGCCGGCTCGTCGGGCTGGGAAAGAGCCAGGACAGTCGGGCCGGTGCGGCGGCCAGCGGCCCGAACCGGGCGGCCCCGCCGAGGACAGCGGCGTAGCAGAGCAGCCCGATCGCCAGCAGGGTGCCCGGCCCCGGACGGACCGGCGGGCCGTCGGCGAACGCCGTGGACATCCCGGGCAGGCTGCCGGCCAGGATCCCCCCGGCGACCAGCAGGGCGAGCAGCAGGGCGTACGCCCGCTCGGCGTAGCCACCGGCGCGGGCCCGGCCCCGGGCCCGCAGGTAGCTGCGGACCGGCGCCGCCGGACTCGCACCGGCCGGCCCGGACCTAACCATGCCAGTCCGGTACGTCCAGCGGCTGCGCCCCGGCCGCGGCGATCAGCGTGGGATCGTGGCTGGCCAGTACGACGGCTCCGGCCCGTCGGGCGTAGTCGCGCAGCAGGGCGCCGACGGCCGTGCGACCGGCCTCGTCGAGGTGGCGTTCCGGCTCGTCGAGCAGCAACAGTCGGCTGGGGCGGGCCAGCGCCAGGGTCAGGGCGAGCCGCTGCCGCTGGCCGCTGGAGAGCTGGCCCGGCAGTACGGACGCGAACCGGCTGACGCCGAGCCGGGCGGCCAGCGCACCCGCCTCGAACCAGCCGGCCGGTACGGGCCGGTTGACGAGTTGGACGAACTCGAGGTGTTCTCCGGCGGTCAGGTTCGGATACCAGGCGGAGGTGTCCAGCAGGCTCGCCACGGTGCGTCGGAACGCCGGGGACCGCTCGTCGACCGGTGCGCCCTGCACGAGGATCCGGCCACCCAGTGGCCGGATCAGCCCGGCGAGGCAGCGCAGCAGGGTGGACTTGCCGACGCCGTTCGGCCCGGTGACCGCGAGAACGTCTCCGGCGTCCACGGCCAGCCGCAGCCCCCGGATCAGTACGCGGTCGCGGTAGCCGACGTCCAGCCCCTCGGTCCGCAGGATCATCCTGTGCTCCCCGTTTCCTTGCTCGCGGCCCACCGGAGAATACCGCCCGCTGCCTCTAGGTGGCTGTGCCATCTAGATGACTGTGCTACCTTCTTCGCCGTGGATCAGGAGCGCCGTGGCCAGTGGCTACGCGGAGTGCTGGACCTGTGCGTCCTCGCCCTGCTGCACCGCCGGGAGTCGTACGGGTACGAACTGGCCCAGTCGCTCGACGCCACCGGTATCGGCCCGATCCAGGGCGGGACCCTCTACCCGGTGCTGCTGCGCCTGCAACGCACCGGCCTCGTCACCGCGCAGTGGCGGGAGGGAGCCTCCGGACCGGCGCGCAAGTACTACCAGATCACCCCGGCCGGCAGTGAGACGCTACGCCGGACCACCGTCGACTGGGACGCCTTCGCCAGCGGGGTGGGGACGATCCTGCGGGAGGTGCAGACACGTTGAATCACGACGGATGGCTCCACGCGCTCACCGGTGAACTGCACCGGCGCGGCCTCGATCCGAACCTGTCCCGGCACGTGGTCGCCGAGGCGGCCGCCCACCTGCGGGACAGCGGCGAGGCGCCACTGCGGGTCTTCGGCCCGCCCGAGACGTACGCGGCGGCGGTCGCCGAGAGTGTCGGAGTGCCCCGACCGCAGACCGGCAGGGCCTGGCCGGACGCGTCCGCCGGGGTCGCCGGGAGCGCCGGTACGGGTCGGGCCGCCGGCAGTGCCCGGACGGTCAGGTCCTCGCCCGGACCGATCCGGCTGGACGTACGCGGCATCAGCAAGCGCTACCGCCGCCGGCCGGTGCTGTCCGGCGTGGACCTGACCGTCCGGGCCGGCGAGATCGCCGCCGTGGTGGGCGCGAACGGCGCGGGGAAGAGCACCTTCCTGCGGATCTGCGCCGGCCTGATCAGCCCGGACCGGGGGCAGGTACGGGTGCACGGCAGCCTCGGCTACTGCCCACAGTCCGGTGGCACCAACGACTACCTCTATCCGGACGAGCACTTCGTGCTGGTCGGGGCGGGACGCGGACTGCCCCGCGCCACGGCTCGGGCGGCCGGCCGGGAACACGCGGCGGCGCTGGACTGGGATCCTTCCGGCCGTACCCAGGCCCGGCATCTGTCCGGCGGCACCCGACAGAAGCTCAACCTGGTGATGGCCGCCCTCGGCGAGCCGGACGTACTGCTCCTCGACGAGCCGTACCAGGGCTTCGACCGGGGCACCTATCTGGACTTCTGGCAGCAGCTCTGGCGGTGGCGTTCGGCCGGCAAGGCGATAGTCGTGGTGACCCACCTGCTCAACCAACTCGACCGGGTCGACACCGTACTCGACCTGACCCCGACCCGGGAGGTGTCGGCATGACCGAGCGAAGCGAGGAGCGGCCATGACCAAGATCCTCACGGTGGCGGAACTGGCCCTGCGGGAGATCCTGCGCCGCCGCTCCGTACTCGTGATCCTGACGCTGTTGCCGCTGGCCTTCTACTTCAGTCGGCGCGAGGACCATCTCGGCCAGTCGATCCGGTTCGTCTGCCTCGGTATCGGCTGGGCACTGAGCACGGCCGCCCTGTTCGCCGGCAGCGCCGCCCGGGGCATCGAGCCGCGCCTGCGGTTGTCCGGCTACCGGCCCCACCATCTGCACCTCGGCCGGCTGGTCGCGCTCTGGACGGTCGGCGTCGGGCTCTCGGTGCCGTACTTCGCGCTGATCCGGTTCGACCAGCACGACGTCCGGTACGGCGCCATCGCGCTGATCATGATGTTGACCGTCGCCGTCGCCGCGCCGTTCGGGCTGGCACTGAGCGCCGTCGTTCCCCGCGAACTCGAAGGCACCCTGGTGCTGCTGACCGTGGTCGGACTACAGATGATCATGGATCCGGCGGGTGCCGCGTCCCGCCTCCTCCCGTTCTGGTTCAGCCGGGAGATCGGCACGTACGCGATCGACCACACCGACGGTGGCTACCTGACCCGGGGGCTGATGCACGGCATCGTGCTGACCCTCGCGCTCACCGCGCTGGTGGCGGTCGCCTCCGGAATCCGCCTACGCCAGCGCTCCCACCTCAAGTTCATGTAAGGAAGGGCCCCTTCTTATCGCTTTCTGTAGAAGAAGGGTCCCTTCCTAACACCCCAGCCGGCGTCGTAGAGTCGTTCGGGTGATTGCACTGGAGGTGGCCGCAGCGGCCTACGCCCAGTGGATCACGCCCGATCTGCCGCTCTACGGCAACGACCACGAGCGCGCCGACTTCGCTCCCTGACCGGCCTGGCACTCCTCCGCCACCGGCCCGTCCATCCCACCCCTCGGGAGCGATTCTTCATGTCGTCGACCGTCGACACCTCCGCATCCGCCGTCCTGAAAACCCCACAGACCGCCCGGGTACTGGCGGCCAGCCTGCTCGGACGGATTCCGCTCGGCGCGGCACCGCTGGCCCTGCTGGTCTTCGCCCGGGAGACCGGAACGCTGACCATGGCCGGGCTGCTGGTCGGCGCGTACACCGCGGGAATGGCGGTCGGTCAGCCGATGCTGGCCCGCCTCGCCGACCGGTGGCGCCAACCGCCGGTGCTGTGGATCGCCGTCGCCGTCTCCACCGCCGGGTTCGCGCTGGTCGCCGCGCCACTGGCCGGCCCGCTGACCATCCTCGCCGCCGTGCTGGCCGGGATCGGCGCGCCGCCGTTCGAGGCGTGTCTCCGGGTGTTGTGGCGGGACCTGCTGCCCGAGCGGCAGGTGCACACGGCGTACACATTGGACACCGCGACTCAGGAGATCATCTTCGTGGTCGGGCCGGTACTCACCCTGGGCGCCGTCGCCCTGCTCGGCCCGGCCGGCGGCCTGGCCGCCGCCGCGCTGTGCCAGGCCGTCGGCACGGCCTGGTTCGCCACCGCGCCGGCGGTCCGCCGGTGGCGGGGTGTTCCGGCGGTACGACACTGGGCCGGTCCGCTCCGCGCCGGTCCCCTTCGGGTGATCCTCGGCGCGCTGGTGCTGATCGGCGCTGGTGTCGGCAGCGTGGCGGTGGCCACGACCGGCTACGCCGAGGCGTCCGGCGGGCGGTCCTGGGCCGGCTGGCTGCTGGCCGCCCAGGCCGTCGGGGCGCTGACCGGCGGCCTGCTCTATGTCCGGTCACACACGCTGCGCCGGCACGGCACCCTGCCCCGGGCGGCCGCGGTGCTGGCCGTCGGCTACCTGCCGCTGCTGCTGACCCCGGACCCGTCGATGATGCTGGTGCTGATGGCGGTCAGCGGGCTGGCCCTGCCGCCGCTGCTGACGATCACGTTCGTCGGCATCGACAGCGTCGCGCCGAGCGGTACCGCCGCCGAGGCGTTCGCATGGGCGGCCACCGCCTTCTCGGTGGGCAGCGCCCTCGGCGCGGCGCTGACCGGTCCCCTGCTGGACGGGACCGGCAACGTTCCGGCCGGATTCGTGATCGCGCCCGGGACGATCGGACTGGCCTACGGCATCCTCGCGCTGGCCGGCCGGCGCTCCGGGTAGGGGTCCGGGGCCCGGCGCCGGGTCAGTCGAGTGCCATGGCCAGCCGGTCGACGCTGAGCGCACTGATCAGCAGCCGCTCCTTCCGGTTGCCGATCAGCCGTCGGGTCCAGTCGACGAAACCGCCGTCACCGAACTCGACCCGCTCCCCGTGCAGCACCACGGAAATCTTGAAGCACCATCCGGTGTAGTAACCCCGCCCGCCGGACCGGTCCGGATCGTCGCGCACCACCACCTTCGGCCGGTCGGCCAGGGCGGACCGGGCCGCCTCGGCGATCGGGGCGGCCGCCGGCTCCAGCACCGTCAGCGCGACCTCGATCGTGGAGAAGCCGGCGGCCTCCAGCGCCGCGCAGAGAATGCTCAACTGCTCGCCGCAGTGCCGCCGCTCGAACGCCAGGTTGCCGGTGTCCCGGCCGGCGGTGACCAACGCGAGGAGACTGAAGTGGGCGAACCGGCCGGCTTCGGCGAACCGCTGCGCCCGGATCACCCGTTGCAGCGTCGCCAGCCGCACCACCGGCGCCGACCGGCCGTTCCGGGCCAGCAACTCCCGGCGCCGCAGCGCCGCCTCCAGCGCCAGCCCGTTGGTCGGATCGGCCGCCACCTCGCTGCCCCGGACCGTGGCGAGCACGTTGTTCTGGTTCACCCCGGCGACGACGGAGTGGGTACCCAGCGGCGCGACCGGGGCCAGGGCCAGCAACTCGTACGCGTCCGGGATCGCCGACAGCAGCAGGTCCTCGGCCCGGCGCAGCCGGCGGAACCCGGCCTGGGCCGGCGCGACGAACCGGTCCTCGGTGTACCGACGCAGCACGTCGGCCGGGGTCAGGAAGCCGGCCCGGGTCCGGAACGCGGCCAGCAGCAGCGTGACCAGATCCGAGCCGGACAGCCGTACGCCAAGGGTGTTGAGGATTTCGGCGCCGCCGGCCTGGCGCAGTACCCGGGCCAGAGCCGCACCCTCGACCATCTCAGGATCCGCCATCGCATATCGCTATCACGGTGGATCGCCGTCCACCACCCGCATTCCCGCCCGGGAAGCCCGGGGGCGCGGTCAGCGCCGTCGAAGATGCTCCCGGCCCCGACCGAACGCGTCGGTGCGACCCCACCGCCCCGGGATGTCGATCAGCTCGATCCGGCCCAGTTCCTCCGGGATCGCCGGATCGATCGTCAGGTGCCCATGGTGCGGTCGCAGGCCGAGCAGGCTGCGCAGCAGCATCAGCGGTGTTCCGGCGGACGAGCAGTGCGGGCTGCACGCCCGGGGGTACTGCACCGGGTACCTGGTCCGGGCCCGGTCGTAGCCGGCGAACGCCTCCGGCAACCGGCCACCGAAGTATCCCGACACCTCGATCATCGTCGTGGCGAGCCGGGCCGCGTGCTCATCGAAGCCGTACCGGCGCAGCCCCAACGCGATGATCGAGTTGTCGAACGGCCAGATCGCCCCGGTGTGGTAGCCGATCGGGTTGTACCGGGAGTGGTCGCGGCTCAGCGTCCGCACCCCCCAGCCGGAGAACAGCCGGTCCCCGAGCAGGTGCGCGGCCACCGCCCCGGCACGGGACTCGTCCACGATGCCGCTCCAGAGCAGGTGCCCCATGTTCGAGGCGAGAGCGTCGACCTGGCCGCCCTCGGCGTCGAGCGCGAGCGCGTAGAACTCGCCGTCGTCGATCCAGAAGTCCCGGTTGAACCGGGCCCGCAGGTCGGCGGCCTGCTGCTGCAACCGGTCCGCGTACGCCGGGTCGTTCCAGAACGTCCGGGCCAACCGGGCGGCCCGCATCCTCGCGTCGTAGGCGTAACCCTGCAACTCGCAGGTGGCGCGGGGGTTACCGGGCAGCCGGCCGTCGGCATAGGAGATCGCGTCCGGGGAGTCCTTCCAGCCCTGGTTGTCCAGCCCGCTCGAACTGCGCCGCTCGTACCAGAGGTAGCCGTCCCCCACCAGGTCGCCGTACGTGTCCAGCCAGGCGAGCGCCGAACGGGCCTCGTACTCCAGCAGCCGTACCGTGTCGGCGTCCCCGGTCCACCGCTCGTACTCGTCGAGCAGGATCAGGAACAGCGGGGTGGTGTCCGCCGCACCGTAGTACGTGGTGTGCGGCCCCTCCTCGAAACCGCCCAGCTCGCCGTAGCGGATCTCGTGGACGATCTTGCCGGGTTCCTCGTCCCGGAAGTCGTCGATCCGGCCCCCCTGGAGCAGGGACAGCACCCACAGCGCGCTGCGCGCGATCTCCGGGAGGAACGGCAGCGTCTGTAGTCCGGTGATCAGGCTGTGCCTGCCGAACAGCGTCATGTACCAGGGCAGCCCGGTCGCCGTCAGCTTCACCTGGCTGGTCACCCCGACGTACTGCAACGAGGCGAGGTCGATCAGGCTGCGCTGGTACGAGTCCTCCAGCGCCTCCGAGTCGCAGGTGAGCCGGGGTGCCCGGGCCACCCACTCACCGAGTTCCCACCGCTTCTCGGGCCGGTTCTGGGTGTAGCCGCGCAGGCTCTCCCGGACGTCGCGCCCGCCCGCCCCCTGGATGACGCCGATCGCCTGGAGCGTGGTGGACCACTGGCCGTGCGCCCCGAGTTCGATCCGGAAGGTGAGCCCGTTCTCGTCGACGTCGGCGGGCTCGCTGGAGGAGACGATGGTCTCGGCGACGTGCCGGTTCCGCTGGTAGCAGAGCCGCAGCCGCCCGTCCTCGACCGTCGTCACCGTTCGACCCGGCCTGGGCCGGGCCTCCCGGGCGTCGAACACGTCGGCGAAGTCGCAGCCGACCTCCATCCGGAGGGTCAGCACCACCGACTCGTCCCGGTGGTTGAGTACGGTCAGCCGCTCCTCGAACGAGCCGCCGAGGGACCGGTGCCGGATCACGGACGTCTTCGCGTCCACGTAGTGGGTCGGCTCGCCGGGCACCAGGAAGAACCGCAGCTCGAAGTACTGCAGATCGTCGATGGAGAGTGCGTGCAGCCGCTCGCCGTCGATGGTCAGCACCCACTTGGACAGCAGGCGGGTGTCCCAGGCGAAGAGTCCGGCGGGATAGTCCGGCGACGGGTCGACGTCCCCACACCCGTCGCTGAGCATGAAGGTGTTGCCGTCCAGGATGCTCGCCATCCGCTTCACTGGCGGCACTCCCGGTCTCCGGGCAGGATCCGGTTGGCGGGCCGGACCCGGCCCTGGAGGTCGTCCCGGCGGCGGAGTCGTTCCCGGACCCGGTCCCGTGGATCGCGGGTGCCCGGCGGTGCCGGAAAGGCCCGCCGGAACATCAACAGCAATGGCAGGTTCCCCTGAATGGTCACGTCGTTGCGGTTGTACGCCGCGACCACCTGCACCTCGCCGACCGCCAACCGGTCGAACAGCTCCCGATCGGTGGAGACCACGCAGTCCGCCTGCCGGTATTCGTGTGACACCAGGACGTTGCCCCGGTTGACCGAGACGAACCAGTGCTTCACCCCGCCGTCCGGCCCCGCCAGGTCGAACCGGATGGTGCCTCTGGCCTTGACCGGGAGGAGGTCCGGTCCGCGCTGTTCGAGGCTGGAGAAGAACTCGGCCGTCGGATCCGCCATCGGATCGTCCTCCGTTCCACTGCTAGGCCGGCAGTTCCGGTCGGATCATGGGTGCGCCGCCGATCTGTGCGGGCGTCGTTGGCTCGGCGCTGTCAGTCGGTCCCGCGCCGGGTCGAGCCCATGTGCTCGGCGCGGCCCCGGCCGAAGGCGTCGATCAGTCCCCACCGGCCCGGGATGTCCAGCAGTTCCATCCGGCCCATCCCCTCCGGCATGGCCGGGTCGACGACCAGATGCTCGCCGTGCGGCTCCAGGCCGAGCAGCGTCCGGATCAGCAGCATCGGGGTTCCCGTCGACCAGGCCTGCGGGCTACAGGCCGTCGGGTACTGCACCGGGTACTTCGTCAACGCCCGCTCGTAGCCGGCGAACGCCTCCGGCAGCCGTCCGCCGAAGTACTTTCCCGCGTCGATCATGGCCTCGGCGATCCGGCCGGACTCCTGCCGGAAGCCGTACCGGCGCAGCCCCCAGGCGATCAGCGAGTTGTCGAACGGCCAGACCGTGCCGACGTGGTAGCCGATCGGGTTGTAGCGGCCCGCCCCCTGGGCCAGGGTGCGTACCCCCCAGCCGGAGAAGAGTCGCGGGCCGAGCAGGTGCTCGGCCACCTTCGCCGCCTTGTCGTCGTCGACGATCCCGCTCCAGAGCAGGTGCCCGATGTTCGACGAGAGCGCGTCCACCTGGCCGCCCTCGGTGTCCAGGGCCAGCGCGTAGTACTCGCCGTCGGCCACCCAGAAATCCCGGTTGAACCGCTCCTTCAGCCCGGCCGCCTCCCGCTCCAACCGGTCGGCGTAGTTCGGGTCGTTCCATACGAGCCGGGCCAGCCGGGCACCGCGGATCTTCGCGTCGTACGCGTAGCCCTGTAGTTCGCAGGTCGCCCGGGGGTACGTCGGCAGCCGTCCGTCGGCGTACGAGATGGCGTCCCAGGAGTCCTTCCAGCACTGGTTCTCCAGGCCGTTGCGCAGGTTCCGCCGCTCGAACCAGACGTACCCGTTGCCCAGCAGGTCTCCGTACCGGTCGATCCAGGCCAGCGCGGCCCGTGCCTCGTGCTCCAGTTCGGCGACAAGTTCGACGTCTCCGGTCCAGCGCTCGTACTCGTCGAGCAGGATCACGAACAGCGGGGTGGAGTCGGCGGAGCCGAAGTACGGCGAGTGGGGCTGTTCCTCGAACGCCGTGGACTCGCCGTACCGGATCTCGTGCATGATCTTCCCTGGTTCACGGTCCCGGAAGTCGTCAAGCGTCACCCCCTGGGCCATCGCCAGGTAGCGCAGGGTCGGCCTGGTGAGTTCCGGGGTGAACGGCAGGGACTGCAGGCAGGTGATCAGGCTGTCCCGGCCGAACAGGGTCATGAACCAGGGCAGGCCGGCGGCGGGCAACCGGTCCGATGTGGCCAGCGGCGAGTACCGCAGGGCGGCCAGGTCGATCAGGCTGCGCTCGTACGTCTCGGTCAGCGCCTCGTTGTCGGTGTTGAGCCTCGGTGCACGGGCCAACCAGTCGTCCAGGTCCTGGCGCATCTCCTCGCGCGTCCGGCTCCGGTGGCGCTGGATGCTGAGCCGGATGTCCCGGCCGCCGGCGCCCTCCACCAGGGTTTCCACCCGCAGCGTGGTCTCCCACTGCTGGTGTGGGCCGATTCGGAGGGCGAAGGTCAGTCCGGTCTCGTCGTACTCGGCGGGCGCGCTCGACGTGATGATCGATTCGCGTCGGAAGGTGTCCCGCTGGTAACGGAGCCGCAGCCGCCCGTCCTCCACCAGCGCGGTGGTGGTCCCCACCTTCTCCTGTACGTCCTTGATCTCGAACAGGTCGGCGAAGTCGCTCTCCACGTTCAGCCGGACCATCACCTCGACCTGCTTTTCCTCGTGGTTGAGGATGCTCAGTTGCTCCACGAAGCTGCCGCCGACGGTACGGTGCCGGATGATCGAGAGCTTCGCGTCGATGTAGTGGGTCGGTTCGCCCGGTACGAGGAAGAACTGCGACTCGAAGTACTGGAGGTCGTCGACGGAGAGGGCGTTCAGCCGTTCCCCGTTGACGGTCAGTTCCCACTTCGACAGGAACCGGGTGTCGAACGAGAACAGCCCTGTCGGGAAGGTCGGCGACGGGTCGATGTCTCCCCGGCTGTCGCTGACCACGAAGGTGTTTCCGTCGAGGATGCTGACCAGAGCCTTCATCGCCGCTCCCGATCCCGCACCCAGTGCCGGGGCTCGTGCGCGTCGGGGGGCCCGGGGACCAGGTGGTTCAGGCGGCTGTACAAGCTCAGCTTCCCCTCCACGGTGAGCCGGTTGCGCAACAGCGAGGCGAAGGGGTTCGCCCTGCCGCTGGCGATCTCGTTGAAGACGCCGCGAGCGGTCCTGACCGTGCAGTCCGCCGCCCGGTCGGTCTGGGTCGCGCTGACGCTCCCCGCGCTCAGCACCAGGAGCCAGACGTCGACCTCGTTCCCCTGCTCCAGCTCGAACCGCACCGTCCCGCGGATCCTGCTCAGCAGTGGGTCCGGTGGCCGGTGGTTGAGCCCCTCGAAGAACTCGACGGTCGGATCCATGGCCCGCCCTCCCTC